>JAIRTZ010000057.1 GCA_031254685.1 Methanomassiliicoccaceae archaeon | reverse complement strand
CTGGAATTTCTCTTTTACGGGACGGGGGACACGGACGGGCCACTTCTGCATCATAGCAACGTCATTACCGTCAATGACGGCGACCGTTTCCTCAACGTTGAAGCTTCCTGCCTTTATGCTTTCAACTTTTCCCTTGATCTTCGGAGGCACCATTATCCTGTGCTCCATCGTTCCTTCCATCACAGTTCCTATAACTTGGCCGCCGATGACCTCGTCGCCCTTTTTCACAACGGGATTGAAATCCCATTTCTTCGCTCTGTCCAATCCAGGTGCGGAAACGCCGCGGAAGATATAGTCTCCCATTTTGTCTTTCAGGACCGGGAGCGGTCTCTGTATCCCGTCATAGACGGAGGACAGAAGCCCCGGGCCGAGTTCCGCAACGAGGGGACGGCCGGTGTTGGAGACCGGCTCTCCCGGTCTTACGCCGGACGTATCCTCATAAACCTGGATGATCGTGTGGTCTCCCACTATCTTGATGACCTCGCCCATCAGATTCTCGTTACCGACCTGTACCACATCGTACATTCTCGGGGAGATACCGACGGCAGTCACAACGGGTCCTGCGACCCTGTATATCACACCTTCTTTCTTCATTTAATCATCCTCTGTTTTGTATAAATCAACGCCAATCGCTCTTTTCACTTTCTCACGAAGGTCACTGTCGTCCTTGCCCACCGGCACGACAACGGGCTGGATCGAGTCCAGCACCTTTTGTTTCATCTGCGGCTGCAGCAGCTGGAGGTCCTTCGAGTCCACCGCAAGTATGCCCACCGTCTCGGAGGACATCGCTTCCAGCATCTTCTTCTCGTAATTCTCGGAAGTTGCGACGAACACCCTTCTGAGCCCCGCCAGCCTGAATCCGAGAACAAATTCTTCGCTTCCTATAACTGCTATCTC
Organism: Methanomassiliicoccaceae archaeon; assembly: GCA_031254685.1. Taxonomy (GTDB): domain Archaea; phylum Thermoplasmatota; class Thermoplasmata; order Methanomassiliicoccales; family Methanomethylophilaceae; genus Methanomicula. The sequence goes on along the minus strand of JAIRTZ010000057.1, from coordinate 5,038 downwards.
CATCAGATCACCAGTAGTCCTTTGATAGTTTCCCTGTCAATTCCGCTCTCTATGCCTCTTGCTATTACCCTGATGTTATTGACCTCATTCGTTTTGTTGATCATGTAGTCAAGTACCGGGATAACCGACAGCGGGTAGAGGTGTGAGAACTTCTTTGCCTGCCTCATATGATATCTGTTCATACCGGCCACGAGATCTTTGAGCGATCCGGTTCCCGCGTCCAGCGCCTCTTTGATGTCTTCGTAGAAATCGAGTTGCGCCAAATCATTCGCCGCCGCAGAAACTGATTCGGCGGTGGCAAGCTGTGTGGCCAGCTTTTTGTCTATCTGCTTTCCTCCGGGGATGACGTATTCCATTACGTCCTCGCCCCGGATGCCTTCCATCTTCAGGATAAGTATCGTCTCAAGGTTGACCACATCGATCTCCTTCCTGACGTAATCCTGGAATATGCGCGTGGGTCTCGACGACGGGTCTATGCTCTGAAGGAGCTTCTTGTAATACAGTTTGTCAAGATAGTCCTCGACGCTCCGCAGGTGGCCGTCCGCCTTGTATGCGTTCATGACCTCCGGCGGTATCTCAAGATGCTTCATCTTACTGAATTCGGCAAGTACCTCCTTGTCGGATTCCAGCGATATCAGCCGGTCGAGCATCTCCTCGTCCAGCTTGCCCGCCGGGACGAGGTCCTCCTTGATCTCTTCCGTATCTATGCCGTATGTTTTCCCGCGGAGTATCACTTTAAGATTCCACAGGTCCCACTTGGTAAGATACGAGGAGACCATGTACTGGAGCTCGCCCTGCATCACGTGAAGTATCTCGCTGAACGTCCTTGCCATGTTCCTGTATGTCGCGTGCTCGATCAGATCGATGCCTCCGATCCTCCCGGCAAGCTCCTCCATCTCTTTCTGATATCCCGATTCCGCTATGAAGCGGGATATCTCAGGCAAGCTCATCATAAGCATCTTCGCATAGGCCTCGTCGCCCATGAGCGATGCTTTCTTGGCTTTGACCTTCGCTGATGCGAATGCATAGTTGCCTGTCTTTGATCCCTTGCGCCCGAACATGAACTCACCCAAAGAGGATATCAGACAATCCTTTCATCTCACGGTCCCAGACCGTCTGAAGTATCGTCCTGTACTGCATGTCCACCCGTATCGTGCCGTCCTTGCTCTCAAGGATCAGCCCGCCCGTGATGCCGCCGATCTTCTCCAGTTTGGAGACACCGATGTCCGATGCCGTCAGTTCCTCGTCCTTGGAGCAATACGCTTTCGGATCGTCGATCACCTTTTTCGCGGCGTCGACCATCTGCTTGTACTGCTTCTTCCTGGCGGCCGCGGGTGCGGACTCCAGTGACGCGAGCGATTCGGCGAAGGCCTTTTCCAGTATCTCCCTCTTTTTGGAGAGGACGATCTTCTTGCTCTCGAGCTCGGCGCTCGAGGTCACCTGGCGACCGAGTTGCTCAATTGCCTCTTTGAGCTTCTTGTCCTCTTTTGCTTTCATGTCGGATATCACGGCGTCCGCTTCGGCCGTTATCTTTGCGACCTCCGCATCCCTCTCTGCCTCTATGGCTTCGACTGATGCCTTCGCGGAATCCTTGATGCCCTTCGTTACGTTGTCCAATGCCATGAGACGGCCCCTGTTTTAAGCCATACCCGGTAACACGAACATACAAAGGATAGCAACGACCAATCCGAAGATGACGATCGTCTCAGGCAAGACGATCAGCACAATACATTTACCAAAGAGGCTCATGTCCTCCGTGATCGCACCGACCGCTGCGGCACCCACGTCCTGTTGTCCAAGACCTGTGCCGATGCCTGCGAGGCCGACGGCCAAGCCCGCACCAACTGCTATCATTCCTACTCCTACATCTACCATTTTTATACCTCTGTTTCTACGATTTTTGTGTTTTTGCGTTTGATCTCGAGCGGCTCGTACTCTTTACCGCCGCCTCCGAAGAACTTTGACATCATCTCCACGTACTGCAATCTTAACGAGTGCAGACCCGCGGACAGGATGGCTAACGTAAATATCATCAGGTGCCCGACTATCAGTATCAAAGCACCGCAGACTATGCCCATCACCCCTCCGACCTCGGTCGCGAACATCACGAGGCCCAGATAATTGAACGCCAGCGCCATTCCCGCCTTGGACATGCCGATGGCGGTGAGACGGGCGTACGAAAGGATGTTGCCCATAAGGCCGGGGAGCTCCATGATGGCCGCCCCGCCCTCCTTCTTCATCGTCGTCGCGGCGCCCGCGACGATCAGGGCGATACCGACAATGAACATTATCAGGACCATGCCCTCGAAACCGTTCTCGAATATCAGTATCTCCGTCATTCCCCAGCATAACGCCACGACACCGAGGAACGACAGCATCCACCCGCCCTTCTCGAAGAAGGCCTCCTTGAACCCGTGCTGCATCTTGACGTTGATGAAGCCCACGATGTATCCGATGAGGATGTGTATGATACCTATGTAAATGCTGATCTTCAGCAGGAACGTCACCGCGTGAAGCTTGCTGATGCCGTGCCCGTCATCGGGGAATATCCCGCTGAACCAGTCGGGGAACGTCACGCCGAGCAGCGACTGCCATGTGACCGCGGTCCCGTCGACGGTTATGCCGTCGGCTCCGGCCGCGCCTATGAAGTGCATCCCGAACATCTCCGCATAGAAGAAGAACCCGAAAACGAACGCCCATAGGCCTCCGAAGAACAGGATCGTGGCGATGGCCTTGAAATCCTTGCTCTTGGCGGTCTTCAGCCCGTATGCGCCCAGGATCATGAACGGTATCGCATAACCGATATCGCCGACCATGAACCCGAAGAACAGCGGGAAGAATATGCTTAATATTATCGTCGGGTCGATCTCGTGGTATTTGGGGGGCGACAGTAATTTGACCGGATACTCGAAGTTCGTCGCGTACGCCCCGTTCTTCATCTTTGTCGGCGTCTCCTTGAACCTCGGCTCCGCGTGCTCCACGTCATGGAGGCTCCTTGAGCGGTCCTCCTGCGACTCCACGAATATCTTGCCGCCCATCGCCTTGTCCATCCCGGAAAGGACGGCGGCGACCTTTGCGGTCGGCACCCACGCGTCTATAATGAACGAGTACTCGGATGTTGCGATGCGCAGCGGGGTGCTTCCCTTGCGCTCCTCGATCGAAAGTTCCTCGTCCAATGCGATGATGTCCGTACCGTGCTTCTCCTTGAGCGCCGCGAGCTCTTTCTCCGCCTCGTCCACCTCCGCCTTCATCGAGGCGATCTTCGTTTCGGACTCGGCCGCCGCGGCCGCCGCCGGGCCAGTGCCCGCCGGTACGGCGATCTCTGAAAATTCAAAATCCGCAAGAAGGCGCAGCGCGGCCTCCTTGTCCGCTTTCTTCACGAACAGCGCTATCACCCGGTTGCTCTCCTTTTTGGTCTCGCCGCCTGACATGAACAGCTCGGAATCTATGCCGGCCAATGCCGCGGACGGGTCCGCCTTCACGGATCCGACGGCGACCGCCAGGGAATCGTAGCCTCTGTATAACTCAAGATCAACGGGAATTCCCGAGATCTTCCTCAGGTCGTCCCTTCTCGCTGTCTCCTCGGCCATCTTCTGGGCAACCGCGTTCCGCCTGTCGAGGACCTTGAACACCTCGCCGCCGATGGCCTCCACGCTGTTGGACGAGATCTTTGCGCGGACCTCCCCGACGGACATCTCCTCATCGTTCTCGCTGTCGAAGTTTATTCCGAGTTCTTTCTCCACTGCCCTCAGGGACAGCAGCCTCTCCGACGTCTTGCCGACGTACGGGCGCGGGGCGCCTATCGAGAACCCTTCATCGGAACCGACGGTGTGATCAATCAGATGGATCATCTTGAGCCCGTACAGTGCGTCGATCGCCTCATCGAGGTTCGATTTGCTGCCGGCGATCACGATCCTGCTCATCGGCTCAGGAAGTAACATTTAAGGTCCTCTCAACTTCTTTATTCAGGAAATCTTTTACCTTGGGCATCCTGCCGTCCGCGGACCCGTCAAGCTTCTTTGCCTCGGCGTTCCCGCCGCTGAGAAGTTCCTCGCGTTTTGCGGCGGCCTTCACCTTTTCTTTGGATATCGCCGCTTCGGAGGCGCTGCGCGCCTTGACCTCTGCGTCCTGTATCCGGGTGATGGAATCCCTGCGGGCGTTTGCTATCGCCGTTCTCTTGTCCGCCTCGGCCGCTTCTATCTCGGCCTTCGCGTCTGCCTCGGCTTTCTTTATTTCGATAAGTATGTCAGTTCGGCTCAAGTTATTAACCCCGGCACTATTGGGAACCCGATAGCACTGTTCCTACTTAAGCGTAATCATTACCCTTTTTATAACTTTAACACTTGTTTACGGAGAGCTTTTCGGCGTATACTTTCTGACGATAATCTTCGTCTCCTCGAACAGTTTTTTCGACAGGTCGTCCATGTAGCTTTCAGCGTAGATTATCTCTTTGATCCCGGCGTTTATCAGGATCTTGGCGCACATGGAGCATGGGTATGTGGTAGTGTAGATCGTCGCGCCGTCGATGCTTATGCCGAAGTACGCCGCCTGTATCACGGCGTTCTGTTCCGCGTGGACCCCGCGGCATAATTCGTGGCGTGTCCCCGAGGGTATGTTCTGCTGATCGCGTATGCATCCCAATTCCTCGCAGTGCATCGTCCCCTTCGGGGACCCGTTGTATCCTGTGGTGAGGACGCGCTTATCTTTTACTATTACCGCGCCCACCTGCCGGCGGACACAGGTGGACCTCGTGGATATGAGCTGCGCCATCCCCATGAAGTACGTATCGTTGTCCGGCCTCTTCATGCAACACCCAATGACGGGACGATATATGTTTCTTCCGAGCCGTTTAATATCTTCCTGTGCTATGGTACAGCGTGAAAAAGGAAACGAAGAACCTGATCATTGTGGCGGTCGCGGTGCTGGCGGTGTTCGGTGTCGCGTACATCGGCGTCGTTGTGTATGCCGGGACGGCGTCGCCGTTCTATACCGTTGAATCAGGGAGTATGATGCACTCAGAGAATTCCAAGGTCGGCAT
>JAIRTZ010000135.1 GCA_031254685.1 Methanomassiliicoccaceae archaeon | reverse complement strand
CCGCTGCTCACGATGGCAACGTTCTTTCCTTTTTCCGCCTCCTCTATCGCGGCGGTGCATCTTTCCACTTCCCGCAACATCTTCGACGGTCTGTATTCCTTGTCGGGGAAGAACTCCTTCAGAAGGTCCGTATAAACGTCATATCCGTATATCACGTCGGCCTCCTGCACGGCGTCCGCGGCGCGGAACGTCATGTTCCCCTTGTCCCCGGGCCCGAAACCTATGACTGTGAGTTTTCCGGTCATCGTCACTCCTTCCCCTTTCTGTACCCGGTGGTGAAATGCTTATCGTAAAGTTTCGATAATTCGTATTCGTCACCCAGGAAATCGCCGACCACGGTGAGCGCGGTCTTCTCTATCTTCGATTCCTTCACTTTCTTCGCTATGTCGTCAAGCGTCCCCGTGACTATCCGCTGATCGGGCCACGTGGCTTTGTAGACGACGGCGACCGGCGTGTTATTTCTGTAGCCCGCTTTTTTCAGAGTGTCCGCAAGCTCGCCGATGAACGAGATGCTCAGGAATATGACCATCGTCGAGTTGTGCTTGGCAAGCTCGAAAAGGTCCTCTTTCGGCGGTACCGGCGTCCTTCCGGCCATCCTTGTGATGATCACCGTCTGACTCTTCGACGGCAATGTGTACTCTTTCTTGAGGACGGCGGCGACGCCGAGGAACGAGCTTACGCCGGGGATCACTTCCGAATCTATCCCCAATTCGTCCAATCTGTCGATCTGTTCGCGTATCGCGCCGTATATCGACGGGTCGCCGGTGTGGACGCGTGCGACCTTCTTCCCTTCCGCGACGGCCTTTTTCATTACGTCGATGACCTCGTCGAGGTTCATGTAGGCGCTGTTGTGTATCTCCGCCGAGGGTTTCGCACTGTTCAGCACGGCCGGGTTCACCAGCGATCCCGCGTAGATTATCACGTCGGCGTCGTCTATGACCCTCTTCCCTTTTATCGTCAACAGCTCAGGGTCCCCGGGACCCGCTCCTATGAATACTACCGCTGCCATTTTTATCACCTCTTCAATAACACCGTTGTAAAGTAATTGAAATCGCGGCCGGTGTCTATCGGCCCGATGTATTCGCCGTCCATGCCCGCCCTGCTCACAACTACCGCGTTCTCCTGCGGTATCCCGCGCGCGTCCATGACGTCGGCTATCTTTCTCATTGCCTTTCCCGCTTTCATTATCACGACGTTCTCGAACATGTCAAGAATTTCATTCAGAGCGCCCGTCTTGGCCGCCGGCATGACGACGAGGCCTTCCTCACCGAGCATCAGCGGCATCTTCGCCAGCGCGGCGGCGTTGGTGAACGACGTTATTCCGGGTATGACCTCCGTTTCAAATCCGCGGCCCGCGACGTATCCGTTGAGGTACATGTATGTGCTGTAAACGGAAACGTCGCCGAGCGTTATCATCGCGACGTCCTCGCCCCTCTCAAGGATCTTTATGACACTGTCGCCGGCGGCCCTTCCGTACTCCTCGAACTGTTCGCGGCCGCCCTCCATCGGAAATATCAGCTTATGCACCTGTTTCCTGTCGATGTCTATGTTCCTGCTTATTATTTTCAGCGCGGTGCCGTCCTCCCCTTCCTTCTTCACCGGCGCTATGATATGGCGCACCCGATCGAGTATCTGTTTCGATCTCAGCGTCATCAGGCCCGGGTCTCCCGGACCGATCCCTATGCCGTACAGTTTCCCTTTCCCGGATGCGGGCGCAGGCGCGGGTGACGGTGCGCCCTGCGGAACATCGCCCTTGTGGTACATCATCGCGTTGCATATCGTCGCCGCGATGTTGCTCCCGCCCTTCCTTCCCTTTGCGACAATGTACGGGATCCCGAGGCCCATCACCGCTTCCTTCGACTCCACGACGTTCACGAATCCCACGGGAACGCCTATGATCAGCGCAGGCCTCACTTTACCTTCCTTCACAAGCCGGCACAGCGCGTACAATGCCGTCGGCGCGTTGCCGAGCGCGAATATCAGCTCGCCCTTGAGCTTCGCCGCCTTTTCCATGGATACGGAGGCGCGCGTCTCGCCGCGTTTCTTCGCCTCGTCGATCACGTCGGGATCGCTTATGAAGCAGTGAACGTCACCGCCGAACGATGCGAGAATGTTCTTGTTGATCCCGGAGAATGCCATCTTCGTATCAGTGATTATGTGCGCCCCGCCGCGTATCGCGTTCACGCCTATGTTCTCGGCGTTCTCCGAGAATACGAGATTATCCGCGTAATCAAAGTCCGCGGACGTATGTATGCACCTTTTGATTATCGAGAGCCGGGGTTCCGGCCAAGTGCGGCCGCCGAGCTCCGCGGTAATAATTTCCATGCTCCTTCGTTCTATATCTTCCGGTCTGACTTTCTCGAATGCCATTTTATCAACCTATATCCAACGTTCGGAACGTCTTTTCGTTCCTCCCGATACGGAATAGCACATACACTAATTTAATATGTTGGATGATATATCCAACGTAGGATGAACACAAACACCGCCGATAACTTCATTTTCAGGCAGAACAAAAGGATGCGTTTAGGTCACACCACGGGCACGTGCGCCGCGGCCGCGACGAAGGCCGCGCTGACCATGCTGCTTACGCAGAACGCCGTCGATACCGTAAAGATACTGACGCCGAGAGGTACGGAACTGGAATTGACCGTCGAGGACGGGAAGTTCTCGTCCTCCGAGGCGTCATGCGCGATCAGGAAGG
>JAIRTZ010000118.1 GCA_031254685.1 Methanomassiliicoccaceae archaeon | reverse complement strand
ATGTTCTCTGCCAGTTTGTGTGCGATCGACCCTTTTCCGCCTTCGTCCACATCTTTAATAGTATCTTTATCCGAGTGCATCCAATTACGTTAATGATGTCATCTTTATTAAACGTTTTTCGTCCCGGATGTTGGTTCTAACAGTACATTTTAATAACTAATGTCCTGCTTTCCGTATCATAGGGGATAAATATATGAGTGGTAACATCACACAGGCGGTCGTGTACCTCAACGGTGCACAGATAACGAGGTCGCAGACCTTCGAATTGAAGAAAGGGACCGACAAAGTATTATTCAAGGACCTTCCGCTCAATATCAACGGACAGAGCATCACGGCGTCGTCGGACGGGAAATGCACGATCCTGTCGGTAACGCATAATACGGTATACGCGAAGGCCGGCGACAAACGGACCGCCGACCTTTACGTAAAGCTCAGGAAGCTCAAGGAAGAGATGAAACTTGAGCGCGGCATACACGCGCTGCTGACCGAGGAGGAGGCACTTATACGGAAGAACACCCAAATGACCGACGGGAAACGATTCAGGGCAGAGGACATGAAGAACGCCGTCGGGTACTTCAGGGAACGCATGGCATCGCTGTGCGCCGAGAAACTTGACGTGCAGAAGAGGATCGACAAACTGTCCGAAGAAATCTCGGCGTTAGAGTCGCAGATCGGAATGGACGACCGCGACAGGCAGAGGTCGCAGGTGGAGATCGAGGCGCATTGCGATAACGATGCGGGTTCGGAGAACACGATATCGTATTTCACGCACAACGCCGGATGGGAGCCGTACTACGACGTGCGCGTGAAGGATGTGGCGTCGCCGTTATCGGTCGCGTCGAAAGCTTCCGTGTACCAAAGCACCGGCGAGGACTGGAACGCCGTTAATATCGTCCTATCCACCGGCAATCCTTCATTGGGCGGTTATCTGCCCGAACTTATGCCGTGGTACATCAACTTCTACGAGCCGCAGGTAGCGAGGCATCGGGCAGAGTTCAACGTCGCGAAGAGGATGAATACGGAAGATTGCGCAGAATACGCGGAGGAGGAGTGTCTGGCGGCGCCGGTGTGCGCGCCGGTGACGGTGCAGACCGAAAACGTCACAAGCGTCGAGTTCGCGCTGCCCGTGCCGTACAGCGTGCCGTCATCGGGCGACGGGAAAGCGGTGGACATACTGACGCATGAGGTCAAAGCGGAATATGTTTACAAGAGCATACGGAAGATCGAGAAGGATGTGTTCCTCATAGCCAACGTGAAGGGATGGGAGCATCTGAACCTGCTTGCCGGCAAAGCGAACATATTCTTCGAGGACAGGTACGTGGGAGAGGTCTTCATTGACCCGAGACTCGCTGAGAAGGGGCTTCAGATATCGCTCGGGCGCGACAAGAACGTTGTCGTGACCAGGGTGCGCGGAAAGGATTTCGCGGCGCCGTCGATGCTCGGCCCCTCGACGAAGGTCAGCAGGGAATGGACGCTCAACGCGAAGAACCTCAGGAAGCAGAAGATAGACATGGTGATCGAGGATCAGATCCCCGTTTCCGTGGACAAGGGCATAACCGTCGACGCGGTCACGATATCCGGTGCGGAACATGAGAAGGAGACCGGAAAACTCACATGGAAGTTCTCTCTCGGGCCTGCCGAAACGAAAACGATACCGGTGAAGTATTCCGTATCATACCCGAAGAGCAGGACCGTTATACTTGAGTGACCGTCATTGGGCGCCGTCGGGCCTCTCCGGCTCCTCGTCGTCCTCGAACGCCTCGCCGCAGTACGGGCAGACGCCGGCGTCCTTCGGGACCTCGCGTCCGCATTCGGAGCATTCGAAGTAGTTGACCTTCTTCACCCTCATCTCCTCGGGAACGTCGACGTACTCGCCGCACTTCCTGCACATGAGCTCTCCCGGAAGGACCAGCGCGCCGCATCTCTTGCACCTGCCGTAGCCCTGCGGATACAGACGCCCTTCCGCTTCCATTCTTGCTCTCGTCCTCTCAAGGTTCCGGCGCATCCACCACGTGAGCAGCGACAGCAGCAGGTACGGAAGTATGAACGTTACCAGCACCCTGCCCATTATCTGCGCGAGTGAGTATTCCACTATGTTCTTATCCTCGTCAATGAAATCAACGAAGCTGAACAGCCCGATCGAGAGCACAATGAATAACAGCAATCCGACAAGCAGCAGCAGCCGTATGTCCCTGACACGGAACAGCCTCAGTATGAAGTACACGAATACGACAACGATGAAGCCGTCAAGCGGACCTATGAATCCCAGCCCGACAACAAGCGCAAAGGACACGAGCAGCGCCAGCGCGATCCCTACCGGCTTCGCCTCTTTCGTCTCCCTGAACTTTTGAAATCCCTTTTTCTCATACGGCTCCATTGAATCGGTGAATGGTATAATGATATAAAAACTGCCCGAAGGACGATAAATGTTAATATCCATCTTCTTATCGTGATGTATCCGCAGAAGGGAGGTGTGCGACCGATTGGCCTCGATAGATGAACAGATAAAGGAGTTGGAGGAAGAGATAGCCAACACCAAGTACAACAAGGCCACGCAGGGGCACATCGGTAAATTAAAGGCCAAGATCGCCCGCCTGATGAACGAACAGGAAAAACGGCGGTCGGCGAAAGGCGGCGGAGGCAAGGGATACAGCGTCAAGAAAGCGGGGAACGCGACCGTTGCGCTTGTCGGTTTCCCGAGCGTCGGAAAATCGACGCTACTGAATCAGCTGACCGGCGCCAAGTCCGCGACGGCGTCATATCATTTCACGACGCTTGACGTCATCCCCGGAGTTCTCGAGTACAATCACGCGAAGATACAGATACTCGACATGCCCGGGCTCATCAAAGGTGCGAGCAAAGGGAAAGGCAAAGGAAAGGAAGTTATTGCGGCGGCGAGGTCCGCCGATGTCATACTGTTCGTGGCGGATGTCTTCAACCCGGACCTTACGATACTCAGGAATGAATTGTGGGACGCCGCGATACGCATCAACCAGAAGGCACCGGACGTTGTGATAACGTCGTACGAGTACGGCGGGATATCGATCAAACCGACCGTGAAGTTAACGAAGATCGACGAGCAGCTGGCCGCGGACATGGTGTCGGCGTACGGCCACGTGAACGCAACGGTCGTAATACGCGAGGACATCGACGAGGATCAGTTACTGGACGTCCTTGCCGGGAACCGCGTATATATCGATGCGATAGTCGCGGTGAACAAGATAGATCTCGCGGACGCCGAGAAGAGAGAGAACGTTTACAAAAAGATCCCCGACATGCGGAAGGTCCCGGTATCCGGCGTGACCGGCGAAGGCATCGAGGACCTGAAGAAGGCGCTGTTCGAAACGATCAACATGATCCGCGTATATCTGAAACCGCAGGGCCAGGAGGCGGACATGGAGATACCGCTCGTGGTGAAGAACGGGAGCAGCATAGGCGACGTCTGCGAGAACATACACAGAACGTTCCGTCCCAATTTCAGATACGCGATGGTATGGGGGAAGAGCGCAAAATTCCCGGGGCAGACCGTCGGTATCGATCACATCGTTCAGGACGAGGACGTGGTAACGATAATCGTGCGCAGATGAGCTCTCCCGCGGGAGAGCAAAACTATAAAGCGAAATTATTGAATGAACGAATAAAAGGAGAGATGAAAATGAGATATACCGTTTACATAAAGTACGATGACGGCTTCGAATTCTCAAAAGAATTCGACATCCTCGGGGAAGCGAAGAGCTACTTCCACAACGTTGACGTTGGGGATATAGAGATATGCACGCTCAGGGAAAGACTTGACGCGCCGGACGAGAACGGCAACGAGTTCGCTGAGGTGGCGCGCAAGGAAGCAAAAAAGAAAAAAGCGGATGCATGACCGATACATCCCGACGCGGTGATGGTTTTTTAGAAAAAAAGGACGCAACCCGCGCTTGCGCGCGGGTTGTGGCCGTAACGGAAGCGCCTACGGATAAGTTCCGGCCGGACTACGGGGAGGTGTCCGGGCGGAGAGATCGGGCAGGATGGATTGGGACTTGTTACCCGATCTTTCCGTTCTGCTTCTGTTAATTCATCGATTTTCCGAACTGCATTTAAGCTTATCGCCGACTTACAAAAAGTTAGTGGCACTTTCTCTGAGAAAAATGCACATTTTTACACAAATCTTACATTTCTCAACAGACCTTATGAATATACTTTTTATAGCCTCTCCGGCCGCCGTTCCGGGAGCTTGATAAAGAGGCGAATATCTGATATATTTCAGGATACTGGCTATGCGGACCCGATGCCCTGTCCGCCCGGCGGCCGGGGCCGCGGATACGCCATGCGTGCGGCCGCGGCGCGGCCGTCCCGGGAACGGCGTCCGCGGACCTTTCCGCGGTATGCCGAGGGTAACAGATTTATTGTTGTTATCATATCTCAGCGCATATGATCCAATGTCCGCGCGGTACGAGGGACTTTCTTCCCGACGAGATGGAGAGAAGAAGATATTACGAGAGCATTCTGAGAAGGACCGCCAAGATATTCGGGTTCAGGGAGATCGCGACGCCGATATTCGAGGAGACGGAACTCTTTATAATGAGGTCGGGCCCGAACATCCTTAACGAGATCTACGCGTTCAAGGACAAGGGCGACAGGGACATCGCTTTGCGCCCCGAGCTGACGGCGCCGGTCATGAGGATGTTCGTCAACGGCATGAGCAACGAACCGCGTCCGCTGAAGCTGTTCTACTTCGGCCAATGTTTCAGGTACGAGAGGCCGCAGAGCGGACGGTACCGGGAATTCTTCCAGTTCGGCGCCGAACTGATAGGCAACGCCAACGCCGAGGCCGACGCCGAGGCGATAGCATTGGCGGCGTCGATGATCGGGGCGCTCGGCCTTAATGAGTATAAGATCAGAATAGGGCACGTCGGCGTTCTCAGAGCTCTGCTCGCGGATGCCGGCGTACCTTCGGAAAGATCCGCCGAGGTGCTTCAGAAGCTGGACAAGAAGCTGTATGACGAGGCCCGCGTTCTGTTCGGATCGATGAACATCGCCGACGGCGTTGCCGATGGGATCTTCAAAATAACGGAGACGGTAGGCGGCAAAGAGGTATTGGACCTGATATCGGAGGACGCCGGCTCGTATCTGAGGGAACTCGTGGATATGCTCGCTGCCATGAACGTCAATGACGTGGAGATAGATCTCGGCGTCGTGAGAGGATTGGATTACTACACGGGAATGGTGTTCGAGGCCGAAGCACCGTCACTGGGCGCCGAGAAGCAGATATGCGGCGGCGGCTCATACTCGCTGTCGGAGCTCTTCGGCGGCGAAAAAGTGTTCTCGACGGGCTTCGCCATAGGGTTCGACAGAATACTTCTGGCGATGGAGAAGGAAGGTCAGAAGTTCATCGGCGAAGGTGTCGACGCATACGTCGTCCCGGTTTCCGACGATGTGAGGACGGATGCCGCGAAGATAGTCTCAATGCTCCGCGGCGCCGGAATATCCGCGGACATCGATATAATGAGAAGAAAAATGGCAAAGGCGATGAAACAGGCGTCCGCCGTCGGCGCCAGATACGCGGTGATCGTCGGAAGGAACGAACTGAATGAGAATTCGGTGACCGTGCGCGATATGGGCACCGGCGATCAGAAGATGGTCAGGCTCAGCGAACTGTCCGCGATCTTCAAGTGATGTTCGAACGCTCGTCCATCGCCTTGTTCAGCAGCGCATCCGCGACCGTTATCATCTTATCGCTGCGTTTCACGTGCGTGAACCTCACGCTCCGGATGCCGGAAACCATCGCTTTGGCGTCGCGGTACATCGGAATGAGATTCGGCGCCTTGACTTTGTAAGTACCTTTCATCTGCTCTATCACGAGCTTCGAATCCATAACGAATTCGATATCGTCCTCGTTGGAATCTATTGCGTAACCGATCGCATATATCAGTCC
>JAIRTZ010000055.1 GCA_031254685.1 Methanomassiliicoccaceae archaeon | reverse complement strand
GGACGTCCTCCCTCCGGACCTCGTTTATCGGGATGCCGTCCAACAGGATCTCGCCGCGCTCTATCTCGTAGAAGCGCATCAGCAGATTGACTATCGTCGTCTTTCCGGCGCCGGTCGGGCCGACGATCGCGATCTTCTGTCCCGCTCCCACTTTCGCGGAGAAATCGTTTATGACCGTTTTCTCCGGAGTGTAACCGAACCTGACGTTCCTGAACTCGACACCGCCGCTGACGTTCGGAAGCCGCCTTTCCTTTTTGCTCTCGTCGTCCATCTCCTTCTCTTCGAAGAACTCGAACACGCGCTCGCTCGCGGCCGCCGCCCTCTGCAGATTGTTCGCCGCCTGCGCGAACTGCGACAGCGGCTGTGTGAATAAACGTACGTATATCGTGAACGCCACGACGACGCCGAACGTTATCGCCCCGTTCATCGTGAGCACAGCGCCGACGATGCACACCGCCACATATCCGAAATTGCCGATGAACATCATCAGCGGCATCATCAGCCCCGAAAGGAACTGGGACTTCCATGCGCTGTTGTACAGCCTGCCGTTTATCGATTCGAAGTCCTTTTTGAACTCCTCGCTGGCGTTGTACACTTTGACGGTGCTGTGCCCCGTGTACGTCTCCTCCACGTGCCCGTTGATCACGCCGAGGTCCTTCTGCTGCGCAACGAAGTACTTCTGCGACCTTTTTATGATAATGACCATCATAAGGAACCCGGCCATGCTGGTGAGCACGGCGGTGACCGCCATCACCGCGTTCGTGATGAACATGGCCACTATGCAGCCTACGAACATCGCCGCTGCGGACGCCAGCTGCGGAAGGCTCTGATAGAGCGTCATCCCCACGGCGTCGACATCGTTCGTCATCCGGCTGAGGACGTCGCCGTAGCTCGTTCTGTTGAAATAGCTGAACGGCAGACGGTTTATCTTCTTCGATATGTCGGTGCGCATCTGCTTCGTTATCCTCTGCGTGACACGCGCGAGTATCCAGTGGTACAGGAAGTTAAGGAGGTTCGAGCCCACGTATATGATCAGCAGCATAACGGCGAGCATCCACACCGCATCCATGTCGAGTGCGAACGGCGGTGAGAATGACGCTATGATCTCATCCGTTATCTTCCTCAGCTGTCCCGGGGCGAGTATCGTCAGCGCGCCGGCGACCGCCGCCATGACGAGCGCGGCGATGATCGGCCACAGATATGCCCTGCAGTACGCGATGAGCTTGACCCACGTCCCTTTGAAGTCCTTTGCCTTCTCGCCGGCTATCATGCCGGCCATCGGGCCGCCGCGCTGCTGGGGTCTTCTCTGCGTGTCGTCGCTCATATTGCCAGCTCCTTCTCGCTGAGCTGCGACATTGCTATCTCTTTGTATACATCGCACGTCCTCAGAAGGTCCCTGTGGGTGCCGATGCCGACTATCCGGCCTTCGTCAAGCACCACGATCCTGTCCGCATCCATGATCGTGCCTATGCGCTGTGCCACGATCATTGTCGTCGCGCCCTGCGTCTCCTTCTTCAGCGCGGTCCTCAGCGCACGGTCTGTCCTGTAGTCCAGCGCGGAGAAACTGTCATCGAAGATATAGATGTCCGGCCTCTTGCATACCGCCCTCGCTATCGACAGCCTCTGCTTCTGCCCGCCGGACACGTTGGCGCCCCCGCGGGCGATCTGCGAATCGTACGCGCCGTCCATCCTTTCCACGAAGTCGGTGCCCTGCGCGATCCTTACCGCGTCCCTCACATCGTGCTCCGTCCTTCTCTCTCCCGTGCCGCCGAACGCCACGTTCGATGCAACCGTCCCCGTGAACAGCACGGCCTTCTGCGAGACGTAGCCTATCTTGTCGTACAGGGCGCTCAGTTTGTACTCCCGGACATCGATGCCGTCCACCAGTACGGAGCCTTCCGTCGCGTCGTAGAGCCTCGGGATGAGATTGACGAGGGTCGTCTTCCCGCTTCCCGTAGAGCCGATGAACGCTATCGTCTCCCCCTGCCTGACGGAGAAACTGATGTCCTGCAGTACGTTATCGGCGGCATCGGGATATCTGAAGCCCACGTTCCTGAACTCTACCTCTCCCTTTCCCGTTCCCCCGTTCCCGGCGCCGCTCCCGTCCTTTACCGACGGTTCCGTGTTCAGCACCTCGTTGATGCGTTTCGCGGACACCTGCGCCCTCGGCAGCATGATGAACAGCATCGTGATCATCATGAACGCCATCAGGATCTGCATCGAGTACGATGAGAACACGATCATGTTCGCAAGAAGCTCCGCCTTCTGATACGGGTCCGGATTTATGTCTATCAGCCCCGCACCGATCCAATAGATCGCGAGTATCGACGCGTTCATTATCATCCCCACGCCGGGCATCAGCACCGCCATCGCGCGCCATGTGAACAGCTGCGTATCCGCCAGCTCTGTGTTGGCCGCCTCGAACTTGTCCCTCTGGTATCCCTCGGCGTTGTATGCGCGCACCACCGAAAGTCCGGTGAGATTCTCCCTCGTGGTGCGGTTGATGTTGTCGATGAGCACCTGCATCTTCCTGAACTTCGGCAGCACCAGCACGAAAATGATCAGGAACAGGAGTATGAGAACGATGACGGCGACGCCTATCGACATCGTCCATTCGATCGCCGTCCCGTATATCTTGAACATCGCCCATACCGCGAGTATGGGCGCCTTGACTATCATCTGCAGCCCGACCGTCAGCACGACCTGGACCTGCGTGACATCGTTCGTCGAGCGCGTGATCAGCGACGGCGTCGAGAACTTATTGATCTCGGCCATCGAGAACGCGTCCACTTTGGTGAACTGCAGGCTCCTGAGCGTCTGCGCGTACGAGGCGCCGACCTTGGCCGCGATATAGCCGACGATTATCATGGACGCGAGGCTTCCGAACGCGCACCCCAGCATCATGCCGCCGTTGTAATAGATGTCGTCCATCGTGCCGCTGCCGGTGGTGACCAGCGTCGTTATCTTTCCCATGTACTCGGGCATCGTCAGGTCGAACCATACCTGGATGACGATGAGAACGACCGCTATCGCGATCATCGTCCATTCTTTCCTTCCGAGATATCTGAGAATGTTCGGCATGATATCACGTATGCCCATCGGGACCGCGGATCAGTCCCGGATGTTCGAGAGCACCTCCGCCAGCCTGCCGGTGATACGCACGTATTCCTTCGCGTCGTCCTCACCCAGCTGCATCAGGAGGCCTTTTAACAGTTCGATGTTCCTATTGCGCTGCGCTTCCTCGTGCTCGTGGCCCTTCGGCGTCAGTCTGACTATGATCCGTCTCCTGTCGCCGCTGTCGATCTCACGGGTTATCAGACCCTTTCCCTCGAGACTGTTCAGCACCGCGGCGACGCGCGCCGAGCTTATGCCCATCGCGTCGCTTATATGGCCCGGTATTATCTCGTCGTGCCTGCCGATGTGGTGCAGCACAAATGCCTCCCCCTGTATCCCCTCTTGTATGAACCTCTGATGCCCCGCCTTCTGCAGAGCGTGCATGTTCCTAAGGAATTCGAGAGCAAGATCTCCGTAGTCCATTCGTTATCCCTCAATTGCTAACGGCATTAGTATTTTACTATATAAGTTATTTTGTGCCATGCACCCGCCGTTACCCGGGCGGCACCCCGGAGGCCGTCCGGAACGATGGCGCGGAGGTCCGCGTCCCGGTCCGGACGGTGCCCGCGCGCCCCGTGTCCCGGCGCCGCCGAAAATGCCGGTGCGGACGAATAGATTTATTACCGCCGATAACGATTCCGGGGACGGAGGTGGGATATCTGGCCACAAAGAAGGCACCCGCGAAGGCGGAACCGAAGAAGGATGACAAGACGGCGAAGAAATCCGGCTGCAAGACCAAAAAATGAGCGCCGGAACGTCTGTCCGCGAAACCTTTTTCCCAACTTCTTCGCACCTCTCCGAAGCGGCGTTTTTGAGGCCGTTTGAAACATATATTTATAACCTCACGAAACGATTCAGAGTGCAGGGAGGTGGGATCTTTGGCAAAAGCAGCGCCCGCGAAAGCAGCACCGAAGAAGGATGACAAGAAGAAACCGGCGAAGAAAAAGTGAGCGCCCGATCTTCCTGGTCTTCAAACCTCCTTATCCGTTTTTTATGTGATTTCCCGAACAGCGTGCCGTACGGAATTTTTAATGGCCGCGGAAAATTTCAAAGGATCCGAAGCGCCGCGGAGGCCGTAAGTGGATCCGACCGGATTTGAACCGGTGACCTCCCGGTTATCAGCCGGGTGCTCAAGCCAAACTAAGCTACGGATCCGAAGGTTGGACTGCCAACAGGGATTGATAATAAAAATGTTTTCATCGGAGCCCATGCGAAATAATAAAGACCCTGCGGACGATATGCGGTGCATGGGAGTTTTCCATTGGGTGAAAGTGCGGCTGTTCTGCTACGCCACCGAGGATGAGGAAAGACTTCACGCCCTCATCGCTGACATCGCCGGTGACAATGACATAGACGCGGAGATGAGCGACGGCCACCACGGGAACTCGATGATCATATTCTCGGCCGACCTGAAGGGCGACGCGGAATGCAGAAGGCTTTTCGAACGGCTCGGAAAGGACATCGTCTCGGATATCTGCGCGAACGTCGGCGGAAGGATGGACGACGACTGCACGTTCTATATGCGTCTGGACAAACAGGCCGCCGTCTCCGGGAGATACGAGATAGCGCATCACGGCGATGTCGTCTCGATCACGTGCAAGGTCGCGTCGCATCCCGCCAGAAAGGAGATCGCGGAAAAGAACATGACCGCGTTCCTCAACGGCGTGCTGGGATCATTCTGATCCGTCCTCTTCGGGGGGCCTCTCGACCTTCGTGATCATAACTTCCCTTATGCGCCTCTTCTTCACCGACCTTACGGTGATCCTGGCGTTCTCCAGCTCTATCGTATCGTTCACGGCCGGTATGCGTCCGAACTTGTGCAGCAGGAATCCTCCGATCGTATGGCCTTCGTAATCGCCGAGGTCGAATTTTATCTCCGCCCCTTCCATGACGTCGTTGATATTGGCGCCGCCCAGCGCAATGTAGCTGCCGTCGGGATTCTCGGTGAGGTCGTGCTCCACCTCGTCGCTCTCATCCCATATCTCCCCGATGAGCTCTTCGATGATGTCCTCCAGCGTAACGATGCCGACGGTCCCTCCGAACTCGTCTATCACGACGGCCATGTGCATCTTCGACCTCTGCAGGTCCTTGAGGAGAACGGATATCTTCATGGACTCGGGGACGAACTTCACCGGCCGCATCGCGTCCTCGACCTTCATCTTCGCCGAATCCACGAAACGGTTGTAGAAATCCTTTCCGTATATGACGCCGATTATCTGGTCTATGTTCCCGCGGTACACGGGTATGCGCGAGAACCCGGTGTCCCTGAACGCCTTCTTGATCGCGTCCCTGTCCGCCGTGACGTCTATCGCCGTCACGTCCACGCGCGGAGTGCACATCTCGCCGACCATCTTGTCATCGAACTCGACGGCCGATTTGATCAGATCGCTTTCCCTTTTCTCAAGCGTCCCTTCCTCCTCGATCTCCTCGATCATCACGATCAGTTCCTCCTCGGTCATTGTCGGCGCCTCCTCCTCGGGCATGGACCTTGTCATAAGCTTCTTCAGCTTCAGGAAGAGCACGCTCATCGGGTAGAACACCTTGATGAGCACCGAAAGGACGCCTGCGAACGACATCGCCAGCTTCTCCGCTTTCTCTTTTGCGATGCACTTCGGCGTGATCTCGCCGAACGTGAGTATTATCAAAGTTATCACAACGGTGGAGACGGCGGCCGCAAGCCCCTCGTCGCCCTTGAGCAGGAACGATACGAACAGTATCGTCGATACCGTCGCCGCCGTGATATTGACGAAGTTGTTGCCTATCAGCAGCGTTGTTATCAGCTTGTCGTAGTCCTCGGAGATCTTCAGCGCCTTCTCGGCCTTCTTGTTCCCGTCCTTCGCATAGTTCTTCATCCTTATGCGGTTCATCGTGGTGAATGCCGTTTCCGAAGCTCCGAAGAACGCCGAAAGGCCCACGAGCACAGCGAGAACAACAATGAGTATCGGAATTA
>JAIRTZ010000035.1 GCA_031254685.1 Methanomassiliicoccaceae archaeon | reverse complement strand
CCCATCCTCCGCCGCTGCCGCCCATGAACGAATAGCTGACAAGGTCCCAGCCTTCGGCCGACCGCTTGTTGATCTCATCGTCCATTTTTGCAAGCTCTTCGTCCGTGATCGATGACGTCACCCATTTGAAGGACACCTTCAGCATCTCGCTCTTGTATCTCGGTCTCATTTCCTTCACACTCCGTTCAGTCCCTTCTGAACGTTATCAGAATGCCTCTCCCGAGATCAAGGTTCCCGCCCCCGCCCATAAGCGCATGGGTAACGAATTCCCATCCTTCAGATGCTCTCTTGTTTATCAGTTCGTCCAGCTCCGAAGATTCCTCGTCCGTGATCTTCGATTTGATGATCGTGGCGCCGACCCTCATTATCTCGCTTTTGTATGTTGCCATGCTATCCCCGCGCACGTAATGCGTTTTCGGCGTTAAACCTTTGGTCTGCCGTCCTCGCCGGAACTGCCGCGAGCCGCGGTCATCTCATTTTTATTATCTTGGCGGGGCTCAGCCCGTGCGTGTAGTACGCGGTGTCGAATATCACTTTGTAGTACATCATGTTCATATCCCCGGACCTGAGCATATCCTTGAAGTCAAGATACTTCTCATGCGGGTTCGTGTACCTTCCCGAGTATATCTGATGGCGTATGCCGAGAAGATGCCTTTCGAACAATATTTTGTTAAGGCCCTCGATCTCGTCGGCACCCGCGGGCGTTGCCGTGCCGTCTATCGCGGCGTACGTGGGCGAGGCGCCCACGGTCAGGCTGACGCGCGGGTTCTCACTGATGTTCATATCCTTTATCGACCCGTGGTGCGTCGCGAATATCAGCGAATCGCCGACCATTCCGTATTCCATTATCGACGAGCGCGGCTTACCGTCGGAAGAGGCAGTCGCAAGATGCATCACTCGGTTCTCTTTCAGCAGGCTGATGACCTCTTTCATAATATCATTCTCCGTTTAACGGCGCAATGACGGGGTTGAATGGATTTAAGTTCTTCGGGCTGAAGGACGCCGTCATCCGTTCCTTCTCATTTCCTCTTCCGCCTTCTTCCTCTGTGCCAGCT
This sequence comes from Methanomassiliicoccaceae archaeon, assembly GCA_031254685.1. Classification (GTDB taxonomy): domain Archaea; phylum Thermoplasmatota; class Thermoplasmata; order Methanomassiliicoccales; family Methanomethylophilaceae; genus Methanomicula. The sequence continues at coordinate 5,247 of JAIRTZ010000035.1, read as the reverse complement.
TGTTCGTGTTGATCGTTCTCCGGAAAACGAAGAAGCGCATGAATAAGAACTCCGTGACGCCGTTGATGAGCATCGTGCCGATGAGTATCAGATATTCCGACCCGGGGTGCGACGCGGCGAGCTCCATGCCCCACCATACGGACAGCGGCGTGAAAACGAGATAATAGCAGAAGACCTTGGACATCGCTATCGGCACGTTGGCCACAGAGCGGAATGTATAATGTCTGTTTATCGTAAAATTCCACAGCACCGATATCGTGAGCGCGATCAGATAGTTCGGGCCGTAATCGCTCATGTCCCCGAGGAATTTCAATTCTGTCAGCAGTATGAACGATATCAGCTGTATGATCCCAGCGGATATGGCGATCAGCCAATACTTCGCGACCATGAACGCGTTCTCTCTCGGAGTGAATTCGGTCTGTCCCTGCGGTTCCCTTTCTTTTTCGCTCCTCATAAAGATCCGTGCCCGAGAACGGCCGCGGGCCGTGCACGGCAAAGAGTGCAAGTCCGTATAAAAACATTCATGTCTGTGCCGAAGGAATTCACTTCCCGCCGCGGCCGGGCATTTCCTTTTTCATGCGGACGAACCATAACGTTTCGGTTATCTGTTCCTTCTCTCCGGTGAGAACATAACCCAACTTTTTGTAAAGCGAGATCGTAACTTCGTCCAAATGCCCCGTCCTGAGATCGAACATCGGTACGTTGAATTCTTTTTCGATGGCGTTCACGAGCTTCCGTCCTATGCCGCGGTCCTGATGGTCCGGATGCACCATCACTTTGCTTATGCGGCACGAATTTCCGTTATCTTTGCCTCTGATGGCGCCGATGATCTTTCCGTCCTGCACAGCCTTGAGGAACACCTGCCCGTCGGATTCCTCAACAAGCTCGTCCAGCGTCTGCGGGAGAGGCGGCGTGTCCGGGTCGTTATAGCGCAGCCCGACCCGATAAAAGGCGAGCCTCTGCAGAATGAGTATCTCCGGCAGGTCGTCCTTGCAGGCTCTGATTATCTCCAATCTTAACACCGAGCCCCGATATGCTCTCCGGTCTTTAAATCGTATCGAATGCGTCACGCCGGCCATTCCGCGCCGATACGCTCCGATGTGCCGCTGTGTATCACCGAATTCTCCTCGTAACAGCCCAGATACTTGTAATGGGCGGTGCTCCGTCTCATGAGCTCCAGGGCGGACGATGTGGAGTTATCCAAGACATTCCCGGAGATGTCCGCGATGAACACATAACGTCCGAGAATGGATTTATGAGGACGCGACTCAAGACGGGTCATGTTCATCCCGAACACATTGATTATCTCCAGCAGTCTCAAAAGTCCGCCGGGCTTGTTCTCCGCCTCAAAAACGATCGTCAGCTTATTGTTCTTCATATCCGGGAAATCGTTCCTTGAAAGAACTGCGAAACGGGTGCAGTTGTCCTTGTTGTCATTGATGACGCTGTCCGATATCTTATACGGTTCCGATGCAAGCTGTTTGCCGCCGATGGCCGCCGTAACGTTATCGGAGATGCTTCCGACGGCGGCGGATGTGCTCTCCGCGAAAACGATCCTCGCGTTCGGCAGCATACGTTTCAGCGTCTGCCTGCACTGCGCGTACGGCTGCCAATGCGTGACGATCGTTCTTATCCCGTTCGGGTCGGCGTCCTTCCTCATTATGAGATGGTTCTCGATCACAAGCACGAATTCGGCGTTGATGTAAAGCGGTCTTTTATCGTCGCCGAAGATCAGGCAGTCCGCCACCTCGTTCACGTTCCCCTCGACGGAGTTCTCCATCGGTATCACGGCGATGTCCGCGCGTTTGTCACGAACGCTTTCAAGCACGTCGGTGAATGACGGCATGTCCGCGAGCACATCGCTGTGATGCGCTATGCGCTTCGCCGCAAGGAACGAGTAACTGTTCTCCGGCCCGAGGTATGCGATCCTTCTCATTTCGTCGACCACTCGGATTCAGCGAACACATCCGTCTATTTTAGGATGATGGGGAACGATCGGCAGGATGCGGCCGTCTCCGGGTCCGTACCGGGTCCCGCTCCCGTTCTCACTTCTTCCATCTTTTGAGCTCGGACAGATACTGTGTCCGGCCATGTTATCCTCGCGGTCACAGCGCATTTTCCGCTGTTAAAACAATCGGTCGGCGCATTTTATAATTCGGCGGTGTCGAAGCGGTATTCCCGATGGCTTCTGCATTTCGCCCACGCCTCCATCACCGACGAAGGGGGATCCGCGTATATCGCCGGAAGATCGGTCTCACCGCGTTCTGCTTTGACGGGAAAGGCGATCCTCTCCTCGGCGACGGAGAATTGGGCGTCAACGCCGGGTTTATTCCCTCTGGCGTCCAGGCGTATCCATTTATTTTCCGATGAAAGGAAGACGGCGTTCAGTCCGTGTATTATGTATCCGGTGGGCGTGTCGTTCGATGCCAGCCGCTGATAGCACAGTCCCGCCGGTATGCCTTCGTATCGTAACAATGCGGCCAAAAGCAAGGATTTCGACAAACATATCCCTTCCCCGTGCCTCAGCGCATCGGAGGCGGACACCGTTACGATCTCACTGTCGATATCGCGGGAATGTTTGATCCCATCGCGAACGAATTCGAACGCCGTCTTTATCTTCTCATTTTCAGAGGACGGCGATACGAACAATTCTTTTGCCTTCCGCTGTATCGACGGATCGGAAAGATCGATGTATCTGTTCGAACTCAGATAGTCGTTCATCTCTGTGCTCTTCTGAATGAGTTTCACCATGACATTCAACCGATCCGTGATGTATCTTTTGATGTTTAACCGTTCGTCCGCCGTCATCTCCGAAGTAACTTTTTTCTCTCTTACAGCGTCCCCTTCACTTCTTTGTAATCGACGAACAGGCTGTAACGTTCCGTTGTAAAGCGAAGAACGCAATATTCCGGATCGTCGGGGCCGCTCCATTGTCCTTTCATGACCGGGAACCACATATCCTTCTTTGTTTTCGCATCGGTCAATATTTCAACCTTGCCGACAAGGGTTATGTTGTACGTGCTGCTGTTGACGCACACGCTCGCGCGATCGCATCTTTTGATACGTTTAACGGAATCCCTGCTCAGCGAGGTGTTGAACGTAAGCCATCTGATGCCGTCCGCCTTTGCGATCGTGAGCGTGGATGCCGTGGGATATCCGTTCTCATCGATGAGGGCGAGGGTCGCATGACCTTCCATGCCGCCGCCGATGTAGCCGGTCTTCGCGGCGATGATCTCTCCTGCTTTTTTAATGACGTCCTGATCCATTTCTACGGTCTCCTCTTTTTGTCGATACTGATGACTCCTTTCTATTCATTTTTCATCTTTGGAATTTGTTTCGGCGCATCATCACAGAGATCATTCCCAATAGCTGACACAAGCAACTACTTTGACCGGTTTGAGACTCGAATTGCGCACATTGACCACAACCTGATAATCAGGGCCCGTGGGCAGTTTATATACAGTGTGATAGCCGAACGGGTAATCAGGCTGCGCGGCCGAGTCGTATATGCTCGTGTCCGCATCAGGCGAGTAGTAATGCACAGTTATCGGTCTGGCGACAGCAGAGGGAGTAAGCCGCACAGTGAAGATGGTGGATTTGATCCCCGGGGCTATTGTGGACACGGATGAAGTAAGAGTGGTCATCCGAAGTTTGTCATACGATACGGATTGAGCGGAGATCTTTGCCCCGTTGACCGGCACGGTGCTTCTGGCACTGTTTATATTTTCCGCGGCGGCGTTGTACGCTAACTTAGCGGCATCCACGGTACCGTTGATGAGCTTGGACCCCGGCACGGAATTGTCAGTGAGCTTTTCGCCGTTCACGGTCGCTGTGCCTTTGTTTATATTTTCCGCGGCGGCGTTTTCAGCCATGGATACGACCTGTACGGGGGCGCCCCTCTCCAGTTCCTCCAATCTGACCTTGAGCGTCCTCATATCATTTATTATACGGTCGGCAAGCTCTGAAATGCTGGTATCGGTGCTTGCTCCCGTGCTCGCATCTGTCAATGCACTGCGCACGACGGTTATTTTCTCAGTCATTGTTTATCCCTCTTTTTCAGGCGTTCAGGGTCGTCGCCCTCAGCCTCTTTCTTATGAATCGTGTTGTCATATATCTATTGTTTTGTCCGCGGGTCCGGTACTGTCGCGCAGGTTACGATCCAAGTTATAAAGAGCGGGCTTAACTGCGAGGGCAGAAATTCTGGCGGGCCCGAAGGGATTCAAACCAATGGATTTTTGCATTAATAAGGTTTCATTGAAATCATTTATAATTCATACTAATTTGATGCAAAACATAAATGATTTATACTATATTTAAGAAACGTCGATATCTTGTAACAATGGGATATACATTTTTTTTGCGTAAATAATATAGATTGCACCGAGATATGGATTCATGGACAAGAAAGGTGCATGCCATCCGTCGCTTGAAGAGCTGCGTAAGATAGTCGCACCTATCGCTACAAATTACGGTGTACCGAAAGTATATCTGTTCGGATCAAGAGTGCGCGGAGACAACACAGAGGACAGCGATTACGATTTCTGCATTGACGTTCCGATAACATTTGACCTCTTCAGAATAGGGGCATTTATGTATGACCTTCGAGAGGCTCTGAAAAAAGACGTTGACATTGTATGTGAAGATGATGTATTTGATTTCCCGGAGATCAGGGAGGAGATGCTGCGTGACCGAAGGATCGTCTTTGAAGCGTGATATTCTATTGCTTCGGTCCATCGTGTAATACTGTGAGAACATTGAGGACTTCATAAATGCTCACGGCTATGATGAGGAGAGTTTCAGCGAGGATCTCGTTTTCCAATACGGCTGTGCATTCTCAATGATACAGATGGGTCAATGTGTCAAGGACATATCGCCTGAACTTAAAGAGAAATATCCTGAGGTAGACTGGAAGGGCGTAGCAGGTTTCAGGGATAAAATGGCGCACGGTTATGCGTCGATCAATATCTCAAGGTTCAGACACACGGTATTGAATTATGTTCCGCCACTCATGAACAGTTGCAGGGACATTTTGGATGAGATTCAATAATAATCTCAGATCGTTTCAGTTCTGAGAGGATTTCGATCATAACAATAGAATTTTTATTGAGTGATCTGGCTGATAGCGGTGGCGGGCTTGAAGGGATTCGAACCCTTGACCGATCGGTTAAGAGCCGATCGCTCTACCTAGCTGAGCTACAAGCCCGTCTTTGTGCCTCAAGTATCTTTTCATTAATAAAACTTCGCGCA
>JAIRTZ010000034.1 GCA_031254685.1 Methanomassiliicoccaceae archaeon | reverse complement strand
CCTGACATAATAATTGCGGAACCGATAGGCACATCGACGAACCTCATGGGCTCCGTTGTGGCGCCTTTGAGGACGCTGTACCCGAACGAGTTCGACGTCGCCCCGTTCACTGTGGTCATCGACTGCATAAGGGCGGCGGAGATATTGTCCGGTTCCAAGGAAAAGAACATCGAGTCCGTGGACCTGATACCGGCGCATCAGATCAAGGAGGCGGAGGTCATCATACTGTCGAAGGCGGACATGGTCCGTCCGGAGGCCGTCGCGAACATCAAAGAAAATCTGAAGACGATACTTCCGGACGCCGACGTCATCGAGACGTCGTCGTCGGACCTCAGGAACATTGATAAGATCATCGAGATGATACTTTCGGACCGCGTGAGCACGAAGGTCGCGGAGCGCGACAACAACAGGGGGTTCGCATTCGAGAAGGCGAAACTGGGATGGTACTCGGGGACGTTCGCGATAACCCCGATCGGCAGGGTGGACATGTATTCCATGTCGTCGGACATCATGAGGGGCGTCGCCAAGGAGTACGGTCCGAAAGCTATCGTTCATGTGAAAGTGATCATATCATCGCCTGAGGCGGCCGCCAAGATGTCATTGGTCCAGGAATCGATACAGGTCGACGGCATATACGGGTCGCGTTTTATCTCGGGCGAGGGAAAGCTCGTACTGAACGCCCGTGTGATCTCTCCGCCGAAGAGGCTTGAGGACACGATGCGGAAGATAATCGATTCGCTGTCATCGTATCCGGTGAGGATCGAGAGGATCAGCGAATCGTGCTTCTCGCCGAAGCCCGAGTCGCCGTCGCATTTCTTCTTCGAATGACGCGCGCGGCCGCCGTTCATCCGCCTGCATGATCGGGAACCTGTTGGCTCCTGTTCAAATACTTTCGCGCCCACTAAATTTATATCGTTTCCCCTCGTGCCCCTTATAAGAAAAAGTATGGTGACGGCCATGGTATCGATCGAGAACGCAAAATCAACGACCGGGACGAAGATGCGCGTCCCGGACATAAGCCCGCTCAGCGGGATGTGCCCTATGTGCATCGAGGACTGCAATGTATTATGCGAAACAGGGAAGGCAACGTTCAGGGGACGCGAGGTCCTTTATCCGAGTCCCGAATACTTCGGAACGAGCACCGCATGCGCCAACAAGGACTTCTTCCTTGACTGGTCGCACATTCAGATTATGTCAGAGCTGCTGGGCGCGAAAGGCATCGCTCCGGACCCGGACGTTGCGTTCTTCGATAACGCCGACATAAGGACGTCGGTCGGCTCGCGGTCAAAAAGACCGATCCCGATGAACGTTCCCGTGCACATCGCCGGCCTCGGTTCCACGGCGGTGGCGAAGCGCAACTGGAAGGGAATGGCCGTGGGTTCGGCAATAACGGGGGTTTGCCAGATCATCGGAGAGAACATCTGCGGCATGGACTCCGAGGCCGTATATTCAAACGGTAAGGTGCAGAGATCGCCGGAGATGGACTTCCGCGTCAATTCGTTCAAGGACCAATGGGACGGGAAGAACGGAGCGATCGTCGTCCAAACGAACATCGAGGACCGAAGAGGAGGGACGGACGATTACGCCATGTCAAAACTTAACGTGGACGTCATCGAGAGAAAATGGGGGCAGGGCGCGAAGGCGATAGGCGGCGAAGTTCGGTTAACGTCGCTCGAGCGCGCGCTTGAACTGAAGGGCAGAGGATACCTTGTGCTCCCGGACCCTGAAGACAAGGAAGTGCAGAAGGCGTTCAAGGACGGCCTGTTCAAAACGTTCGAAAGGCACAGCCGCGTCGGATTCCCCGACGAGGCGTCGGTGCTCGAGGACATCGACCAGCTCAGAAGCAAGGGAGCGAAGAACGTCTTCCTGAAGACGGGCGCATACAAGCCGGAGGTCGTGGCGTTCACGATGAGGGTCGCCTCGAAGGCGAAGATAGACCTTCTGACGTTCGACGGCGCGGGCGGCGGCACCGGTATGAGCCCCGTGCCGATGATGAACGAGATGAGCACGCCCACCGTCCACCTGTGCGCACAGGTGATCGAGTGCGCCAGGATCCTGAAGGAGCAGGGTAAATTCGTACCCGACATCTCATTCGCCGGCGGTTTCGTGAACGAGACGCAGATGTACAAGGCGATGGCGATGTCCGACCTCGGCGACGGACCGATCGTGAAGTCCATCGGAATGTCGAGGACGCCGATACTCGCGGTGGCGAAGGGCAGCCATTTCGTTAAACTGGCGGAGAACGGGAAATTACCGCAGTCGTTCGCGGACCAGTACGGATCGAAGCCGGAACAGTTCTTCATCTCCTCGAGCGCCGTTCAGAAGCTCAGGCCGAACGCAAAGCTCGGAACGGACATACCGTGGGGCGCGGTCGGTCTCTTCACGTACTGGCATGACCGCATAGGCGAGGGACTCAAACAGCTGATGGCCGGAACCCGTAAATTCAAGCTGAACTGCATCGAACGCGGCGATATCAACTGCCTGACGGAATACGCGAGCAGGGTCACCGGCATCGAGACGATCGATGCCAGGGCCGCAAGAGTGATGAAGGCCCTGCTCTGAACCTTCTGAAAACCATTTAACCCATTCATTTTTTATGGACGGACGGGCATGAAAAAGAAGGACCTTGAGATAAGACTGCAAAGGATGATGGATTTCGTCGATCCCGATCCGTCGCTGGAGCAGTACATGACGCCGTCCGTCATCGCCTCCGATATCCTGTTCACCGCATATTCCGAAGGGGACATCAAAGGCATGGATGTCCTCGACCTTGGGTGCGGGACCGGCATGTTCTCGATCGGCGCCCGTTTGCTCGGCGCCGCCGATGTGCACGGTTTCGATATTTCGGAGAAAGCCGTCGCGGTCGCACGGGAGAACGCGAAGGCGTTCGGAACGGACGTGAACTTCGCGGTGTGCGACATCCTGAACGTTGACCGGCGCGGCGACACCGCGATAATGAATCCTCCGTTCGGATGCCAGACGCGCAGCGCGGACAGGCCGTTCCTCGACAAAGCGATGAAACTTTGCGATACTGTGTACTCGATGCACAGAGCGACGACAGCGGACTTTTTAAACGATTATGTGACGTCCGCGGGGCGCGAGATATGTTTCCGCAGAAGCTATAGGTTTAATATACCGCATACGTTCACGTTCCACAGCAAAGCGGAA
>JAIRTZ010000015.1 GCA_031254685.1 Methanomassiliicoccaceae archaeon | reverse complement strand
CGTAGAACAGCATTATGAAGGGTATCACAAGCGTCAGTATCGCAAGTATGCTCTTGTCGATCCCCTCCATTATCGCCTCGCCGAGGTCCCCGCCGACCTGTCTGCCGAAGTTCATCAGCGAATCCCCCACCAGTGAGTGATACGCATTCGAGATCAAATTCTCGAGAAGACCGCTGATGACGATGAAAACTGAGAAAGTAACGAAAAGCACGGCGATAAGGATAAGCATCCCGGTGACCGGGGCGGTCGTGATGTCCGAGACCTTTTCGGCGAGCGTTCTCCGGCGTTCCGTTTTTCTTTGTACCGCATCTTTAATGATCCCCGCCTGCCCGTAACGGTCCCTGGCGATGTGCACGTTTATCGATTCGCCGTGCGACGCCTCGAACTCCGATGCCATCACGGCCGCGGCCTTCCTTGCGTCCTCGGGGACAAGCGGCGATATCTCAGAATCTTTTTCGAGAAGCTTCACCGCAACCCCGCGCGGATCGAGACCGGCGGCGGCGCTCAGCGGTTTGAGTTCGGTGATGAACGCCTCAGTGTGGCTGTCATATCTTACCTTAAAATCGGTATTCGTTCTCTTGTATCGGATCACTTCGTCCAGCAGATCGTCAACGCCCATCGCCGACCTCGCCGAGACGGGCACGACGGGTATCCCTAAGATCTCCCTCAGTTTATCGATGTCCGTATCGAATCTTTTCACGGCGGTGTCCATTTTGTTGAGCGCGAGTATCACAGGCATCCCGAGTTCCATCGTTTCGAAGCACAGGACGATGCTTCCTTCGATGTTGGACGCGTCCGCGACCACGATGACAACATCGCCCGGGTCGTTGATCAGCGAATCCATTACGACGCGCTCGTCATCCGAATTCCCGGAGAGCGAGTGCGTTCCGGGAAGGTCGTGAACGTGTATCGTGACGTTGTTCCTCGTGACCGTCGCCTCTTCGAACTCCACCGTCGTCCCGGCGTAATTGGAAATTATCACACCGACCCCGGTCATGCGCGTGAACAGCGATGACTTGCCCGTATTGGGCTGCCCGATGAGTGTTACGCGCAATTCCATCGTATCACGTGTCGACATCCACGAAGACCAGCGACGCCAGCTCCTGGTCCAGCGCAATATTCGATTCGCCCATGTGGAAGATCATCGGCCCGTTGTTCGTGGTCCTGTTGACCAGCGATATCGATCTTCCGGGAACGAAACCGATGCTCACCAGTTTCCGTATCTTCTCGGGGTCGTCGCATTTCAGGTGCGAGATCCTCCCGGGCATCCCCGACGGCAGACGGTTGAGCTGCACCCCCGACAATGCTTTTATGCAGTCGCCGCCGCACACCCCGCACGATGACATCTCCGCGGCGCCGATGATACGGCACATGTTCTTTGCCGATTCGTCGGAAAGTATATGCTCCATCCTGCAGGCCTCCTCGTGGGCCGCGCCCGGTTCCTTGTTCAGAACGTCCATCAGGAAGCGTTCGGCGATCCTGTGCTTATCGTGTATCCTCTTGGCCATCGCCAATCCCTCGGGCGTGAGCGAAACGCCTCTGTATTTACGGTATACGATGAGGCCGTCGTCCGCCAGCGCCCTTAACATTTCGGTGACGCTCGCGGCGGAAACGTTCATCAGTGCGGCGATGTCGGTCGTCTTCGCGGTCCCGTCGCCGTCCGTGAGCCTGAGGATGCGAAGCAGATAATCCTCGCGGTTGCCTGTTGCCATGATACCCCGTATCAATATTATAGATATAAAGTTTAGGATTACCTAAAATTATTCGGAGGTGATCTGTTCCTGCGGCGACAGGCCTTTTCTGCTCGTCTCCAGTTTTTCCAGTTCGGTGTACGCGACCTTTCCGACGCGGGTCTTCGGAAGCTCCTCGATGAACTCTATGCTTGACGGCACAGCGTACTTTGCCATGTTCTCTTTGCAGTGCTCCGTGATCTTCTGTTTCGTGGACGCGTCCTCCCTGACATCGCCCCTGAGAACGATGAACGCCTTCACCGATTGTATCCGTATCTCATCCGGGACCCCGATCACGCAGGAGCTTTGAACGAACGGGTGCGAATCCAATACGTTCTCGATCTGACTCGGATATATGTTGTATCCGGAGCTGATTATCATCCTCTTTATCCTCTGTCTGAAATAGATGAAACCCTCGGGGTCCATCATTCCGGCGTCCCCGGTGTGCAGCCAGGTCCTCCCGTCGTCGTGTATCTTGAGAACATTCGCCGTCTCGTCCGGTTCGTTGTTGTAACCGATCATCACCGACGGCCCGGAGATGCATATCTCCCCGTCGGTGCCGTAAGGGACCTCGTCCGTCGTTCCCACCGCGACCACCTTGTAGAACGTGTCCGGGAACGGGATGCCTATGCTGCCCGGCCTGTACTCGTTCTTCGGCGTGAGGCACGACGCCGTGACGGATTCCGTGAGCCCGTAGCCTTCGCGTATCGTGGACGATGAGCCGTGGTCCCTCAGGAACTTCTCGACCCTGCGCTTCAGGTCCACCGTTAATGTATCTCCTCCGGCGAACACGCCCCTGAGGAACGACAGGTCCGCTCCTTTCAAACGTTTGTTGCGTATCATCAGCTCGAACATCGTGGGAACGCCGGCGATGAACGTCGGACGTTTTCTTTTTATCAGTTTTGAGTACGCCTCCGGACTGAACACCGGCACGAGTATCAGTTTCGCAGAAAGCATCAGCGTCATGTGCATCCCTATGCACAGTCCGAACCCATGGAACATAGGAAGGACGCCCAGCATGGAATCCTCTTTCGTTATCTCATACTCGCCCATGGTGTACGTCTGCAGCGCGGTGGCGTTAAAACTCAAATTGGAGATGAGCACGCCCTTGGGCGTCCCTGTGGTCCCCCCCGTATACAGCGTCACGGCGACGTCCTTTGACGATACCTTCGTTCTCGCCGCATCCTCTTTGGCCATCGACATCATGTCCTTCCATGCGACCATATGAGGTTCCATCTCCGCCTTCGGCACCTTCGACCGAAGGCGGTACGCGGCCCTCATCAGCGGGCCGAGGTCCTTCGATATGTCGACGACCACGAGTTTCTTCAGGGACGTTGTGCTCTGAAGCCCTTCGAACGCTTTGCAGAACCTGTCAAGCGTGATCGCGATCCTGCAGCCGGAATTGTTGATATAGAATTCGATCTCGTTCTTTGACGATAACGGATGGACCATCACCGCCACGGCGCCGATCCTGCTTATCGCATAGAACATCGTGACCGCCTGCGGCACGTTCGGGAGGCAGATCATCACTCTGTCCCCTTTGCCGATGCCCATCTGCCTCAGTGATGACGATGCGGTGACGATGTCGGAGATCAGTTTCGAATACGTCACCTTACGGCCCATGAACTCGTATGCGCACTCTTCCTCGTGACCGTCCGCGGCCTTTTCCAGAACGTCGAATATGGAGCCCTCGGGGTATCGGAGCGTTGACGGCACATTGCCGTAATGTTTCAGCCAGGGCGCACAACTCATTCCGCGAATTCCTCCGTGTCCAGCGGCGTCTCGAGTGAGACAGGATCGGAGAGTATATCCCTCATGGCCTTAATAGATTTGGCGAAGTAATAGCCGTCTGAGATCCTTTCGTCGACGGTGAACGCAAGGTCGATGAATTTTCTCACCGTTATTTCGTTATCGATGACGCATACCCGTTCCTCGACGGCGCCTATCGTTATGAACAGCGAGTTCGTACCCCAGTTGTTCAGGTGATGGAACGGCGCGGCGGCCTTCAGACTGCCCATGTTCGCGACGAACGCGGATGCGAAGTTCGGATCGGAATCGATGAGCGACCTCGGCACCTTCCCGTAGTAGTTGAGGAACTTCAGGAATCCGACGACAAATCTGGTAAGGAAACGGGGCATCCTCGTGAGTGTCCTTATCGTACCGTCGGCGCCGGCGTTCCCGGACGATCTGAACGAGTCCACATGCGCGTATATCCTTTCGCTCACTTCCGTGACGGTGGACGACGGATGGAACGCCAGCCTTGCGACGGTCTCGGCGCCGGCGTCGCTGAACTCCTTCTTGATCACGAACCCTATGTCTATCCTGTCCCTTCTGTATAACCGGTGGCCGGCGATGAAATTATTGAGGGCTGGCCGCATGGCGATCGTTCTGACGAGCGTTGTCATAAAAAGCGAGAACATCGTCACCCGATTGCCTTCGGCGGCCTTCCGGGAATCCAGATATGCGAGCGCCTCCGTGACGTCTATGCTCTCCTTCAGGAACACTTCGCATTCTGTGCGCTTCGGGTACAGGAACGGCATGAGCTTCTGCATCGGGTGGGCATCGTAAAGGTAACGTCCGTCCTTGCGGTCCTTCCACCGTTTCTTCCCCATGGGACACATTGAACACATAGGCTATTTATAATACATGGCACACCCCCGCCGGAACAAATCTTTAAATTCTTATATCCGCACGCATATGGCCTGGGACGTGTTGCTCGAAGAGATGAAAACAGGTGCCGCCGCGGGAAATATAACGGCGATGTTCGCGCTGGGCCAATACTATGCGCTGGGCAAAGAGACCGCGGTGGATGAGGACGAATCGTTCAAATGGTACAGGATGGCCGCCGACCTCGGACATACCGCCGCCGAATACATGATGGGCCAATGCTATTCCAACGGGATCGCCGTCAAAAAGGATGACGAGGAGGCCGTCCTTTGGTATATCCGCGCCGCGGAAAAGGGCGACAGGAGGAGCATCGGCGCGATCGCCCTGTACTCGGAGAAGGGATGGAACTTCAACGCGAGAACGGCCTTTGAATTCTACAAGGACAGAGCGTCCAAGGGCGAGACCGGCGCAATGTACATGCTCGGCCGGTTCCACTATTACGGGACGGGGACGGCGCCTGACATCGACGCCGCGTTCTCGTTGTACACGAAGGCCGCCGATATCGGGCATATCGACGCGATATGCGAGCTTGCGTTCATGCACCGCAACGGCGCGTGCGTCGAAAGGGACGGCCGGAAAGCATTCGAACTGTTTGTCAAAGCCACGAAGATGGGGCACAGGGGGGCCGCGCTTGAAGTGATCCGCTGCCACGCCGAGGGCATAGGCGCCGACAAGGATGAGAAGATGGCGTTCGATCTGATGTCCGATCTCGTTGACACCGGATACGAAGCGGCGGAATACGAATTGGGAAGATATTATCTGGAGGGGATCGGCACCGAGCCCGATCCGCTGTATGCGTTCGGATGGTTCTCCGTCGCATCCAGCCACGGCTCCGTCGACGCGCTCTACGGTCTGGCGCAATGTTACCAGAGAGGGCGCGGAGCCGACCGCGATAAGAAAAAAGCACTGGAACTCTACAAAACGGCGGCCGAGTTCGGGCAGAAGGACGCCATGGTCGCGTTGGGCCACATGTACTCCGACGGCAGGGACGTCCAGAAGAGCGATAAAGAGGCGTTCAAGTGGTTCCTCGCGGCCGCGGAACATGATTCCGAATACGCGCAGTTCATAGTCGCGCAAAGATACATCGAAGGGATCGGCGTCAGCAAGAATGATAAGGATGCGTTCAAGTGGTCGCTGCGCTCCGCATACAACGGGAACGCGACCGCGCAATTCAACGTCGCGGAGGCGTACATCAACGGCCGCGGCGTCAAGAAGAACGAGAAACTGGGATACCAATGGTTCCTGCGCTCGGCGAGGAACGGGCACCACAGGTCGCAGTATCACGTCGGCGTATGCTTAAGCAAAGGCACCGGCGTCACAAAGAACCTCGGCGAATCGTTCAAATGGCATATGATGGCCGCAGACGCAGGATACGGGAAATCGCAGTATTTCATAGCGCAATGCTACTCCGAGGGACGAGGCGTCCCGAAGGACGACAAGAAAGCATTGGAATGGTATCTGAAGGCGGCGGCCACCGGCCACGTGCTCGCGCAGTACTATGCGGGGCATCACTACGCCAACGGCATCGGAACGAAGGCTGACGAGGCGGCGGCGATGCGCTGGTACACAAGAGCGGCGAAACAAGGGCACACGTACTCGAGGCAGCTCATCGAGGGATGCAGCGGCGAGAAGGTGAGACCGTCCGTCAGTCAGACGCCGTTCGAGAGGCACATGGAAGATGCGATGAACGGGGACGCCGGGGCGCAGTTCATAATGGGACGGTATCACGAGGAAGGGATCGGCGTCGGGAAGGACCCGGAGAAGGCGAAGGAATGGTACGTAAGGGCAGCCGACCAGGGGCACGCGGGAGCGAAGAACGCCTTGAACATGCTTATCAAAAAATACGGATGACTCCGTTTGGAAAATTAAAAATAAAAGGAATGGAGCGTGAGCTCCGTTTAGAATTCGCGCCTTCTGAACAGCAATGCCGCCAGCGCCGTCGTGACGATCGCCCATGTTGCCATCACCGATACTGCCAATGCGTGCGACGGATAATAGAACATCATCTCCACCGGCCCCATGGGCGTTTCGATTATCTGGATGCCCGTCGGGTCCCCTGCGACGAAGTTCAGGATGTCCAGGCCTGCGTACGTCAGGCTGAAGAACGGTTCGACCTCGAACATTATCAAAAGCCCGTCTATCATTGAGTAGAACACCAGCAGAAGCACCAGTATCGTCACGATGATCGATGTGGACCCTTTCTTGAACATGGAGCTCATCAGCAGTCCGAATCCGCCGGCGCCCATCATGAACAGCAGCGCCATTCCGAGCGAGCCGAACGTGTTGAGGTCCAGACCGCCGGTGCAGATGAACGACAGCACAATGCATATCAGATAGTACAGCACAATGACCGCGCCGCAGACGATGTAGCACGCCAATACCTTACCGATGAAGAATGAGGTCTTCTTCATCGGCCTCGGGAACATCAGCAACGCGGTGCGTTCCTCGAACTCGGATGCGATCGCCGGCGCGCATATCAGCGATGTGCCTATTATTATCATAATGATCACGATCGCGAGGTACTGCTTCATGAACTCCGTCGGGTCATCGGGCAGTTTCCCGTCGAGGATAATGACCAATGCCGTCATCAATGCGAACAGGATCACTGCGATCGCAATGAATATGAGCATCCTTTTGCTGCGCAGATGCTTCAGGATCTCGTATTTCGTCACGACACCGATCTGCCTCATATCGTCGCCTATGCCTTTCGCCATGGTATCACCGCGACTCCTTTATGAGGTCCAGATACGCGGACTCGAGATTGTCGTTCGATAAGCTGTAGACATTGAGGCCCATTCCGGTGACCTCCCTGAGAAGGGACGCCTGTTCGGCGTCGCCGCCGTTCAGCCGCACAGCGATGCTGCTGCCGTCGATCTCCGCGCTTATGACGTTCGGCAATGACGATATCTCGTCCACGGCGGCCGGCGTCATATTGAGCACCTTGATCTTGATGGACCTGCCTCCGGCGAGGTTCATCAGTTTGTCCGTGGTATCGTGTATCAGAAGCTTTCCGTGATTGATCATCGCGATGCGGTCGCAGAGGTCGCTCACCTCGTACAGCATGTGCGAGCTCATGAAGATCGTGAGATCGCGGGTCTTCAGTGATTTTAATATCTCGCGTATCTCTATCATCCCTCTCGGGTCCAGACCGGACGTGGGTTCGTCGAGTATTATCACCGACGGGTCGGTGAGCAATGCCTGGCCGAGCGCGATGCGCTGCCTCATGCCCTTCGAGAACGTCCCGATCCTTTTGTCGGACCATTCGGTCATCTTCACATCTTCCAATATCTCGGGTATCTTTGATGACAGGGATTCCTTTGTCATGCCGTTTATCCTTCCGAGGTACATCATGGTCTCTATCGGGGTCAGATACGAATAGAACTCCGGCGTCTCCACAACGGTGCCGACATCCGTCAGCGCGCCCTTCGCGTTCTTCGTCACATCCACGCCGTTCAGATAGCCGGACCCGGACGTTGCCCGGATGAGATTTGTCAGTATCTTCAGTGTTGTGCTCTTCCCGGCGCCGTTCGGCCCCAGGAACCCGGTAAAACTGTTCTTCTTTACCGACAGCGTGAGATCGTCCACCGCCATGAAGGACCCGTACCTTTTGGATAGGTTCTCGATCACTATCGGACTGTCTGATTCTGTAATGCTTCCATCCTCCTGTGCGAAATATGTTTCCTTGATCGTAGCCATATATCGAATATTATTTAATGTTTGTCATTAAATATTTCATGTTATTCTATATACCGAGTTTCCGTTCGGCATATTGTTAGACTAACTGTAATACTCGGTCTATATATCTCCGCATTGAGAATAAAGATACATGATATCAAATATCAACCTACGAAGACTGAGGAAGGACAGGGGCGGAGGCATCGAGGGGCTTCCGCTGCAGCTGATGATAATAATTCTGATCGCCACGCTGGGAACGGCGATAATACTCGGATGGATGGGCTCGCTCAGCACTCCGAACGGCATCGGTACGGTGAGCATCGATTCCGGCGGGATCGACCTGGACCAGAAGAACGGGACCGAATATTTTACGGATTCCGGATATGTGAGGATTTTCGTTGCCGACCAGAACGGCGACGCGCTTGACGGCGCTGCCGTTGTGCTCAGAGGGTGCGGCGCGGCGACATCGGACGGCAAGACCGTGTACGGGATCACCGACGCTGACGGTTTCGTAGAATTCCGTGATGTGCACGCTTCGCTGCGGGGCGCGAAGACAGGATTCATCGACGTCGAGGTATCCAAGTCCGGATACGGTAACAACTCGACGGCGAAGATAATGGTGATAGCTTGAAACTCGGCCGGAGGGGGGTCATAGACCTCCCGATCAGGCTGATGATCGTCGTTCTCATCGTCTGCATATCGATACCTTTGCTCACCGGCGCCATGGAGCGCGGCGAGTCCAACAACGCCGCCTCGGCAATGAGCGCCGAGGCGGACAAGATATTCAATTCCGTCGCCGCTGTCCACTATTCCGGCATCGGCAGTTCCCGGACCGTCACAGTCACCATCCCCGACGGTTCCGAGATGTCCATACCGGGCGGCGACGGCCCCGACGCATATTCGATAAAGATGGCGTTCAAGGGACGCGAACTCGGGGTACGCTACATGGATAATCCCCCGATACGGTTCGTTACAGACGGGATCGCGATGACGGGGTCCGTGATGCTGCTGTTAACAAGCGATATCATCGGCGACCGATACGTTGTGCGGGTGGACGTCGTATGATGGAATTCACGCTCGCACGCGTATGCCTGAGCGTCTGCGGCCTGATGCTCCTGGCCGCGGTCCTCGTCCCGGTCACCGGGATGTACGAATCGCATACCTCGTCGATGGAATCGGATGTGTCCGGGAACGTAGCGAAACTGATCGACGGCTTCTACTGTTCGGAGATGGATGAGATGACCGTATCGATGACCGATATCCTTCCGGGGGGCGCCTCGTACTTGGAATTCAGCGGCACCGTGGTAACAATGACGACGGACCGCGGCGTATACATGAGCGGGACGAACGTCCCCGTTCTTTCCGAGTATGCGTTCGGACGCGGCGATATAATAAAACTCAGCAAGGGCGACGGCTTCGTCACGGCGGAACGGCTGATATGACGGGACGCTCATTTCGAGAATGCCGCGGCCAGTTTTTTCACCGCGGACGTGAACCTGAGGACATCGTCGTCATTGTTGTATATGTGGAACGACGCCCGTGCGCATCCGTCGATACCGCGCGACACGAAGAACGGGTGCGCGCAGTGCATCCCCGATCTTATCATGATGCCGTCGGCGCTGTCAAGCATCATCGCCACGTCGTGCGACCCCATGCCTTTGATGTTGAACGAATATATCGAGGCGCGCAGCAGCGGGTCGTCTGGACCTACGGCGGTTATCGATGCAACGCCGCGTAACTCTTTGTCTGTCTTCCTCTGCAGCCCCGCCGTATGTCTCTCAACGTTGCGCATCCCGATCTTTGACAGATATTCAAGCGCGGCCCCCGTTCCGATTATCCCGGCGTAATCCATCAGGCCGGCCTCGAATTTTTCAGGGTGCGCGGTCATCTTCACGGAATCGTATGTTGCGAGACCCACGGTCCCGCCCCCCGATATCAGCGGCCTGAGCGCTTTCAGACGATCCTCCTTTCCGTAGAGCATCCCCATCCCCGACGGGCCGAGCATCTTGTGCGCCGACATCGAATAGAAATCGACGTCCAGTTTTTTCAGGTCCACCGGCGTGTGCGACGCGGCCTGGGCGCCGTCGATGAGGACCGCGGCGCCTTTATCGTGCGCCATCTCAACGATATCGCCCACCGGAACTGACGTTCCCGTCACATTGCTGGTGTGCACCATTGATACGAGCTTCACATCGTTCGTAAGCTGCCTCTTGAAATCCTCTGTATCGAACACACCCGTTCCCGACGTTCTCGTTATCTTCCTTTTTATACCGATGTCACGGACCATTTCCACCCACTGCACATGGTTCGAGTTATGTTCCATGTCTGTCGTCAGGACCGCGTCGCCCTTCCTCAGGCCGAAACCTTTGGCGACGATGTTCATCCCTTCGGTGCAGTTCTTCGTGAATATGAAACTGTGCGGATCCTTACAACTGAAGAATGACGCTGCCGTTTCCCGCGACCTGTCGACGGCCATTGATACTTTCGTCGCCATCGAATGGACGCTCCTTCCGCCGCATGCCGGGAATTCCGTGTAATATGACGTTATGGCATCGATCACCTGATACGGGCGCAGCGTTTGGCATGCGCTGTCCAAATAAACTCCGTTCCCCGCCTTTATCGTGGGGAAATCATCGCGTATCCGGGAAACGTCCATGCGCACCCTTATGGCATAACATATTTTGCTCTTTCTGGTCCGAACGGGCAAATCTGTTTTATCAAAGATAATGATACGTGTATGGATGAACGTCCTGCAAACACACATCGGAGCGCTTAAGCTCGAACGTCCCGGCATCGTCGCATCCGGGATAATGGATGAGACGGGAGACTCGATGGCAAGAATGTTCGGCCTCGGCGCCGGCGCCGCCGTGACGAAATCCATAGGCTCCGAAAGACGGGAGGGGCATCGGAACCCTTCGTTCATCGAGATACCGTACGGTTACGTGAATGCGATGGGACTGCCGAACCCCGGGATAGAGGGATTCGAAGAGGAGATGAGGACGGCGGCGAAGGCGGGAACGGTCATCGGATCGATATTCGGGTCATCCGCGAAGGAATTCTCAGAATTGGCTGTGAGAATGGAGGCATACGGCGCATCTGCCGTTGAACTGAATCTTTCATGCCCGCACGCCAAAGGCTACGGCATTGAGATGGGGACCGATACGAATACCGTCCGCTCGATCGTCTCGTCCGTCAAGGATTCCGTGAAGATCCCCGTATATGCGAAACTTACGCCGAACACCCATCTGCTCACGGAGATCGGCAAGGCCGTTCAGGATGCGGGAGGCGACGGCATCGTTGCAATAAACACGCTGAAGGCGATGGTGATCGCGCCGGAGGTGGCGATGCCCGTGCTCAGCAACAAGTTCGGCGGACTTTCAGGCCCGGCGGTCAAGCCGGTGGGCGTGCGCGCGATATACGATCTGCGCGCATCCCTCGACATCCCGCTGATAGGCGTCGGCGGGATATGCGGCTGGAGGGACGCCGCCGAGTACATAATGGCCGGCGCGTCGGCATTCCAGGTCGGGAGCGCGCTGGGAAAGGACATCAATGTGTTCAAAAAGATAAACAGCGGGCTTGAGAGGTTCATGAAGGAATTCGGCTATTCGTCGATAAAGAAGATGGTTGGTGCCGCTCATGAATGATATCGTCAGGATAGCGTCGTGCAGGAAAGAGTCGCATGATACGAAGACCTTCGGGTTCGTCATGAAGGGCAATGCGAAGGCCGGTCAGTTCGTCATGGTATGGATACCCGGCGTGGACGAGATCCCGATGTCGCTGTCCTCGACCGGCGATACGAAATGTATAACGGTGAAGGCGATCGGGGACGCAACGAAAGCGCTGCACGGCCTCAGGGTCAATGACGTCATAGGGATCAGAGGTCCGTACGGCAACGGATTCTCGCTGAAAAAGAATCAGAGGGTGCTTGCCGTCGGCGGGGGCGTCGGCATCTCGGCGCTGATGCCCGCGATACGCGCGCACGGCGCCGATGTGATAATAGGAGCGCGGAACAAGGCGGAAGTGATAATGGAGCCCGAGGTCCGAAAATATTCGAATAACGTCCGGATATCGACGGACGACGGAAGCTGCGGGTTCAAAGGGAACGCCGTGGAGCTGACGAAGGAGGTCATATCAGCGAATTCGTATGACCTTGTGATCGGATGCGGCCCCGAGATCATGCTGTACCATCTGCACAAGGCGTGCGTTGACTCGGGGATCGAATGCCAGCTGTCGCTGGAACGGTTCATGAAATGCGGCGCGGGACTTTGCGGGTCCTGCGTCATGGACGGGATGCGCGTATGCGAGGACGGCCCGGTGTTCGGCGGCCGACAGATAACGAAACTGAAGGAGTTCGGAAGGATCAGACTGGACCCTGCCGGCGCGAAGGTAAAGTTGTAAGATGAACACGCTGCACGTGAAACACGGTTCGCTGGAACTGAATGTCCCTTATTCTGTGTTCGTCAAAGGCACATCGGAATTGGACCGCAGTTCGGAGGAATATTTTTTGATGCTGCAGCAGCGGTACCCGTGGCTCACTGACAATTCGATGGCCGTCCTCCAGAGGAGGACGCGGGAGGAGATGCAGCGGGTGATCGA
>JAIRTZ010000052.1 GCA_031254685.1 Methanomassiliicoccaceae archaeon | reverse complement strand
ACGATACGCTGCAATGGCAGGAGATCGGTCAGATGGGCATGGTGCATGTCGATAAAGGGACGTCATACATCAGGTACCGTTACGGGGCGCAGAGGATAGCGTTCAGGCATCTGGACTCGCTGAATATAAAATACTCAATAGATTCGGAAACGTTATCGCTGAACGACCTTGTCAATTCCGGGAAGAGCTTCTTCGTCGATGACGTTCTGCTGATGAGGAAAGGCATACGCGTGCGTTCGTCAACGGATCCCGCGCTGCTGAGACATTCGATACTCGCCGTGTTCAGAGAATCATCGGAAAGGATAGAACGATTGATCGGCGAACTGATAAAAAGGAAGTAGTATTGCCGTACACGGTAATACTGTTTCGAATTCATCATCCTTTATTATATACGCGGAAGGCAATGCGCGGAGCAGGGTAATAACATGGTAACACCAAAACCGGAATTTACGGCAGAGATCGCCGCGAACGGCGGCTCGAGCCTCATGTTGTGCTTCCAGTGCGGTACCTGCACCGCCAGCTGTCCTTCTGGGAAGAACACGGCGTACAGGACCAGGAAGATCGTGAGGGCCGCGCAGCTCGGACTGAAGGATGAGACGATAAACAGCGAGGACATCTGGCAGTGCACCACTTGCTACACATGCTCGGAGAGATGCCCGCGCGATGTTCAGATAGTGGACGTCATCACGGCGCTCAGGAACATCGCCGTCGCGAACGGGAAATTGTACGAGGGACACAAGAAAGTGGCCGCGAATTTGATAAAGGTAGGTCACACCGTCGACAACAACGACAAGATAAAGGCACTGAGGAAAGAGCTCGGACTTCCAGAGAACCCGCCGACCGTCATGGACGACGCCAAAGCAAAAGCGGACTTCGACAAGATCATAGAGATAACAGGATTCAAAAAGTTGGTGGGATAAATGGCTAAATACGCATTTTTCTTGGGATGCATCGCCCCGCTGAGATACCCCGGCATCGAGAAATCGACCAGGGAGGTATTCAAAGCGTTAGGCGTTGAGCTCGTTGACCTTAAGGGAGCGAACTGCTGCCCCGCACCGGGCGTCATAAAATCGTTCAGCAAGACGACGTGGCTGGCCGCGGCGGCGAGAAATCTCGCGCTTGCGGAGAAAGAGGGACTCGACATCGTGACGATATGCAACGGCTGCTACGGTTCGCTGTTCGACGCGGCGCACGAGCTGCACGAGGATAAGAATCTGCTCGCGGACGTGAACAAGATCCTCGCGGAGATCGGAATGAAGTACAGCGGCGGAACGAAGGTAAGGCACTTCGCGGAAGTATTGTTCAAAGAGGTAGGCATCGAGGCGATCAAGGCCGCCGTCAAGAAACCGGTTGACCTCAAGGCGGCGGCGTTCTACGGATGCCACTTCCTGAAACCGGGCAAGATAAAGAACCTCGACGACCCGGAGAACCCGAAGATCCTGGACGAACTGATAACAGCGACGGGGGCCACAAGCATGCCGCGTCTCCAGAAGATGATGTGCTGCGGCGCGGGCGGAGGCCTCAGGTCTCAGTTCGGCGAGACGGCCATGAAACTGACGAAGGCGAACCTCGAGAACATGAAGGCCGGAGGCGCGTCCGTCATCGTGGACGTATGCCCGTTCTGCCATCTGCAGTTCGACGCCGGACAGAAGGACATCGGGTTCAACTTCCCGGTACTGCACCTGTCGCAGCTCTACGGCATCGCGTTCGGCATGAATGCGAAGGACCTCGGGCTCGATGTGCACATCACCCCGGTAAAACTCTGAATCCAAAAAGGGGCGCAAGCCCCTTTCCTATTATTTTACGCATTGGCTCTATAAACATGCGCGAATAAATTTATGTCATATATATTCATAAACGAATATACTGTAAATATATAGCAAAACATTAGAAATAGATATATTTCGGATACTTTTCATATTAATAACGACGGTCGCGATACACCGTCCGGACAGGTACTGTTGCGACGCATCGCAACGGTACGCGGAATGACAAGGGGAGACATTCATGAAAAAGAGATCAGCCACAGCGACAGATGGCAACGAGAGATCATCCGGGAACGCCCGGATGAAAAAGGGATTATTGATATCGTTCGCGCTGGTGTTCGTTCTTATGATCGCAGCGTTCGCGGTGAACGCGCAGACGGACGGCAACGACGCATCGAATGGATCCGAGGACCAGGCGGTCGGCGCGGATGTGAACTACAGGATCATCAATACGGTAAACAGCGGATTGGTAACAGCGCAAAGGCTCGCCGGTACCGTGGGGACAAACCTCACCGCCGCCAACAACGGCGGTGTCAACGGGACCGGTGTCTCTCCGCAGCTCGCCATCGAGGCCATAAGGCACAATGCGGCCGGCAGCTATTGTTCTATACAGTTCGGTAACGGCAGCACAGCTTTGGCCATCACATGGAATACCGTCCCCGATCCTCCGTACTCCGCCCCGACGATGAGATTCAACAACGAAGGCGGGACATGGGGCGATATTGACCTCACAGGGATACTGACAGGGGACAACAACGTCAGGAACGGCGGCTTCGGGATGCTGGAATTCAACACAGGCGGCACGGTGACGATAATGTCCGCCGCGGCATTCTCGATCTCAGGATCGACCACCGCCGTTCTGGCACCGATCGTCGACATGAGAAGCGGGACGCTGAACATAAACGGCAGTCTCACTCTCACTACTACCAGTCAAGCCTCCACCGCCGTTCTGATGGCTCAAAGCGGCACGGTGAACATAAACAACGGCGGCCGCCTGCAGTCGAACGCGCCGGTGCCCAACATATTCTCAGACCCCACCTGCAACGCCACGGTGAACGTATACGACGGCGCCAGCATAACCAATACGAATACATTGACAACGGTAGGGATAATCAGAGGTTACGGTATCCTCCATTCCGGTGACAACATTCTGAACATATACGGAGGCACGATCTCAACGAACGTCGGCGGGGCAGCCATTCGTAATAACGCCGGCAGCGGGGCGATCAACATCTCTGGAGGCACTGTGACCTCGATGAATGCTAATGCAACCCTTCAGACGCTCAATCCAGCGGTATCCCCCATCACCATCAGCAACGATGCCAACATCACAAACACGGGCGCAGGCATACCGATCCTGATCGGTTCGTCCAACGTCGTGAGCATCCTCGGCGGCAGTGTGCAGACCAATTCGAATAACATATCGGTAAGCATGGCGGTGCCGAGCGGCGCCGGTGCTTCGGTGATCCTCGGAGGATCTCCAACAATTGACAAGATAATATCCGTATATGCGGGCAGGCTGAGCACGCTGACCGGCGGACCGAACGAGTTCGTTCCCGCCGGGAACTATAACGTGGTATTGGCCGACGAGGGCACATTCCCAGCCGGCAAAGGCAAGATCGTGGTGGTCGACGGTAAAAGATTCTTCAGTTCTTTCACGTATGTCAACGAACCCCCATACGAACTGGTGAAAAATGCCAATAATCTGATACTCAATTGCGGCTGCGACCTCTGCTACAATTGCGACAATTGTATCGAGACCACCTGTTGCGGATGCACAGCCTGCGAACCGTGCCTATGCGCGATCGTCATATTCGACACCAACGGCGGATCGCCCGATCCGGACTCGCAGCGTGTCGCAATAGGCGACCTGGTGGCCCTGCCGGTCCCGCCTTCGAAACCGGGGAACTCTTTTAATGGATGGTACCCGACGTCCGACTGCACCGGCCCTGAATGGATCTTCGGTTTCGACACGGTGACCGGCGACATGAAGCTGTACGCGGCGTGGGCCCCCGACGGATGTACCTGCACCAACTTCTGCGTATGCGGAGGATGCCTTGATTGTGCGGTGACCCCGTGCGGAGCATCCGATTGTACGTGCGGACCGTGCACTTGCTGCGCATGCACCAATTTCTGCGTATGCGGAGGATGTCTCGATTGCGCGACAACACCCTGCGGAGGATTCGGCTGCACATGCGGGCCATGCACATGCTGCGCCTGCACAAACTTCTGCGTCTGCGGAGGATGTCTTGACTGCAGCGGTGCCTGCTTCGGCTGCACCTGCGGACCTTGTACGTGCTGCGCCTGTACCAACTTCTGCGTCTGCGGCGGCTGTCTCGATTGTGCGGTGACCCCGTGCGGAGGATTCGGCTGCGTCTGCGGACCGTGCACCTGTCCGCCGTGCGCCTGCACCATCGTATGCTCAATATGCGGCGGATGCGAGGAATGTGACGGAACGTGCGTCGCATGCGCATGCGTGCCGTGCGACTGCGTCACCGTCACCGTAAGATCGGAACCCGGAAGGACGTTCACATATACCATGGGCGGCGGCGCGCCGGAAGACATAACGCTTGTCACATCGGAATACAAGATAAAGGTGGGGAAAGGGATGAGCTTCACGATAACCGCATCGGAGATCGCGGATTGGTCCGTGGACGGAGTCCCGGAGCCCAGGAGCATAATGATCTCACGCGGCAGTGTGGATTCCGATATGACATTGGAAGCAACGTTCCCGTCTGACCCGGACGATCCGATCCCTGTGATATGGATAGCGATAGCGTTCCTGGGACTGATATTCCTGCTGATATTCCTGGACGACGATGACGGGGAGGTCTTCGGCAAAGTAAGATGGAACGGCAAGGGCGTGTTCGGCGTCGTCATCGGATACACGGTGAACGGAAGCGAGAGAAAGACAGTCACGACCGATAAGGACGGCGACTATTCGATATCCGCGGAGGAAGGCGACACCGTCGCGATCACCGACGTATCGAAGGGCAAATCATCCGCAACGGAACTTCCGCCGGAGATACGCGTGGGCAACGGGAGGACGAAGGCCGACTTCGAACTGTGAGGACACAGAAAAGGAACGCGTATCGCGTCTGCGAAACTGTAAAAACAAAAAAGGGGCGCAAGCCCCATTCATATTTTTCACATCCGTATCTTCCAAATACTACTGAATATTCTGCAAATTATGTCAGACGACGAACAGGTTACACAGTCATCCGCGCCCATAGGCACGGCGATAGATTTCAGGCCGAGTTCCGTACTGACGCCGGAACAGAGGGCAAAACTCGACTTTGCCCTTGAGAAACACAAAGATGCACTGATACTTCTGAGTCAGTGACCGAGCCTTTTACATTTTTCTTCTATCCATTTTTTCGTTTCTGACTGATCCATCTCTCCTGCGGCGATTTTACGGACCACGAGGTTCACTTCGGGGCCGTCGGCGTCAATGTAATATTTGCTGAGTGTTGTTTCTGCCAGAAGCAAAGCGGTCCTTTCATTTCCCTCGACGAATATTACCTATCAATAACAAGGAAGAGGTCTTGTAATACGGAGCGGAGTACCGGCGACCGGGCATGGAAAACGAAATGTCCGTAGTATCAATGTGCCGGTCACTTGTTCTAAATAATGGTAAACGGATGACCGTAACGGAAGCCTGACGGTCCCCGTCAGGATAAAGAGGCGATCGTGTGGAGATAAGGCTGAGAAATATCGTGCTGAGAGGGGCGGACGGCGTCATTAAGCTGTTATTCCTGTTATTGCTCGTCATAGTGGCGGTCTGTGTGATAATAGTGATCCTGAAGCTGTTCTGGTTCCTTCTTATCGTTGCGCTCGTCGTGATATTCGTGCTGTTCATAACGGGGCGCCTAAAGCTGGTGAGGGTGCGCGAGAGCAGCGCGGAACCCAGGGACGTGACCCCGAGAACGAAAAAGATCGAAGAAAGAAAGGAATGATTGACAACGGAGGAGAGAATATGCCGATCGATCACGTCAAAGCTCATTTCGAGGAAGAGGCGCAGATATTCGACGCGCTGATACAGAAGATCGTCCCTAACTACAACGAAATGATAGACGCCTTGGTC
>JAIRTZ010000050.1 GCA_031254685.1 Methanomassiliicoccaceae archaeon | reverse complement strand
TCTCATAGAGTACTATGAGAAGAACGGATTCCATCTTGTGTCACAGGAAAAAGACGGTGATGAATACCGCATGGTCACCATGTTCTGATCGATCCGCGGATACTCGATCTCTGCATATCAGAACGGACATCTTCCCTTTATTATCGGCAGTGTCGGGTTCGGCGGGAGCATCGGCAGCGCCGGCTCGTCCTGGTCCACGCGTATGTCCACGAGGCACACCTTATCGGACGCGAACGCCTCCTTGAACGCCTTTCCGATCTCCGACGGGCGTTCGACACGTATGCCTTTCGCTCCGAAAGATTCGGCGAGCTTCACGAAGTCGGGGTTCGACTGATATAACGATGTTCCCGAGTACCGTTCGTTCCAGAACAGCTTCTGCCACTGTTTGACCATTCCCAGCCATCCGTTGTTCATCAGGCATATCACGATCTTGACGTTCTCCGCGACCGCCGTCGCCAATTCCTGTATCACCATCAGCAGACCGCCGTCGCCGGTTATCGCCAATACCTTCTTGTCGGGCTTGGCGAACTTTGCGCCTATCGCCGCGGGGAATCCGAAGCCCATGCATCCGAACCCTCCGGACGATATCAATTGTCTCGGCCTCTGAATTTTTAGGAAATGCATCGCCCACATCTGGTTCTGGCCGACGTCCGTTGTTACAATTGTGTCATCGTCCAATATCTTGTTGATCTCGGCCATCACGCGCCTCGGCGTTATCGGTTCGACGTTATCGTTAATGAAATCGCACGAGCACCTTTTCTTTATCTCCTTGATGCGGTCCGCCCATGCCTTGTCTGCCGCGTGCTGCTTCAGCTGCGCGATGATGAGCGTCATCGCCTTCTTTGCGTCCGCGAGTATGTTCACCGCCGTGTGCGCATGCTTGTCGAATTCCACGCGGTCTATGTCTATCTGTATGACCTTGCATTTCTGCGACATCTGATTGTGCATGCTGTGGCTTCTGTCGGAGAACCTTGTGCCTATCGCTATCACGAGGTCCGCCTCCTTCAGCGCGTTCAATGTGCACATCTTGCCGTGCATGCCCATTGAGCCTAATGACAGCGGATGGTTGGCCGGTATCGAGCCGAGGCCCATGAGCGGCATCATCACGGGCGCCTGTATCAGCTCCGCGAGATGTATCAGCTCGGCCGACGAATTGGATGATATTATGCCTCCGCCGGCGATTATCAGCGGACGTTGTGCTTTACCGATCAGGCTGATCGCGTACGGCAGCTTGGAAAGGTCCTCGCGCACGTTGACGGGATCGAATTTCCTGTTCAGCAGGGAAGCGTCTATGTCCGAATTTATCGCGTCCACCGGGAGGTCTATGTGAACCGGTCCCTGTCTTCCGCTGAGCGCTATGTCCCAGCCCCTCGATATCGCTTCCGGGAGCATCTGCAGGTCAAGCACCCTGTAATTGTATTTGGTGACCGGCATCATCAGGCTGAACGCGTCCACCTCCTGGAACGCCCCCATGCCGAGGACGCGCGTTGCCACCTGACCGGTGAGAACGATCACCGGTATCGAATCGGCGAACGCCGTTGCAACTCCGGTAACGAGATTCGTTGCGCCGGGACCGGATGTCGCGAGACACACGCCGGGCTTTCCGGAGGCGCGCGCATAGCCGTCGGCCATGTGCGCCGCACACTGTTCATGCCTTACAAGAACGTGCTTTACCGATGAGTTGAGAATTTCGTCGAATATAGGTATGACCTGACCCCCGGGGTAGCCGAACATCGTCTCCACCCCCTTGTCCTCCAACATCTTCAGCAGCGCTCTTGAGCCTTTCATGTGTATCCTTCCGATTATTGTGTGTAACGGAGAGATAATGATTATTTATTAATGATTGCCTATCCCGAAAGGCCGTGGAGGCGTTACGTGGCCATAGTATACCATTACAAACTCGTTGAGCATGAACAGTGGGAGGGTCACCCCGAGTCCCCTCTCAGGATACGCACCATAAAGAAAAAGCTCAAGAACGAGGGATTGTGGAAGGACATCGTCCATCCGGAGATGATAACCGACGAGGATGTCCTCAAAGTTCACACGCCCAGGCTCCTGAACCGCCTGAAGGAGGGCGGCGGCATTCCGATCGATCCGGACACCATGCTCAAGAACGACACATACGGGCATGCGATGCTGTCCGCGTCCGTTGCCGTCACCGCCGTGAGGAACGCATTGAACGGCATTCCGACGTTCGCGCTGACGCGCCCCCCGGGGCATCATGCCGGAAGGGATTGGATGGGCGGCTTCTGCTATCTGAACAACGTTGCGATAGCGGCGGAGGCCGCCGGCGTGAGAACTGCGATAGTCGATCTCGATGTGCATCACTGCAACGGCACCGAGGATGTGTTCTACGATAGGAATGATGTTCTCGTGATAGAGACGCATGAGGACGGCCTGTACCCGAGGACGGGGCAGAAGGAGGATATCGGCGAGGGAGCTGGCACCGGATATAACGTCAATATCCCGATACCCGCCGGTTCCGGGAATAAGACGTACGAGAAGGCGATGGACGAGATCATCATACCGGTCCTGAGAGAATTCGCGCCGGAGCTTATCATCGTAAGCCTCGGCGTCGACGCCCATTACTGCGACCAGACCTCGCATATGTTACTGAACACCCAGGGTTACATCGAACTCTGCAAACGCATCATCGGCGAGAGCAAAGGCGGCAGGATAGCGTTCATCCTTGAGGGCGGATACCATCTGCGCGCGACCGCCGAGGTCGTCGCCGGTGTTCTCGCGGCGCTTGACGGAATGACGATACAGCCGGAGTACAACGAAGACAAAGGGGAACAGAGCAACGGACTGCGGGAAATAAAGAAGCTGAGAGAGTACATCGGCGAAAGATGGAAGCTCTGATCCGCCGCCCGACGGTCTTTGGGGATGCGCGACAAAAGCAAACCTTATCTTATCCCTATTCTATATGCGGCCTAGTGACCCATGTGAAAAAGATCAAGGTCGGGATAAACGGGTACGGAACGATTGGCAAGAGAACTGCGACTGCTGTGGACCAGCAGGACGATATGGAGATAGTCGGCGTTACGAAGACTAGGCCCACGTATGAGGCGGTCGTCGCCAATAACCTCGGGCTTCCGCTGTACGTCCCCAATGACGAGACCGCAGAGGAATTCAAAAAGGCCGGGATCAAGGTTGCCGGGACGATAAAGGACCTGTATAAAAAGGCCGACATAATCGTGGACTGCACGCCCGGTGACGTCGCGGAGGCGTACAAGGCAGAATACGCGGAGGCCGGCGTCAAAGGCATATTCCAGGGAGGCGAGGATCACAGCCTCACGGGGATATCGTTCAACGCGTCCGCGAACTACAAGGAATCGTGGGGGGCGCAGTTCTCGCGCATAGTATCGTGCAACACCACGGGACTGATACGCACGTTATACCCGCTGGATAAGAAATTCAAGATCAAAGAGGTGTTCGCAACGCTCGTCAGAAGGGGCGCCGACCCGAACAACAGCAAGAGCGGCCCGATCAACGCGATCGAACCTTCGTTGAAGATACCGACGCATCACGGGCCGGACGTACAGAGCATAATGCCGTGGCTGAACATCCAGACGATGGCCGTGAAGGTCCCGACAACGCTGATGCATCTTCATACCATCGTGGTGAGATTGGAAAAGGAGGTCACAACGGAGGAGGTCATCGCGCTGTGGAAGAAGACGCCGCGCGTGAGGCTCGTGAAAGGCAAGAACGGCATCAAATCGTCGGCGCAGATCATGGAGCTGGCGAGGGACCTGGGAAGGTCGCGCGGCGATATGTTCGAGATCATCGTCTGGGAGGACGGTGTGAAGGCCGTCGGGAACACACTGTACTTTTATCAGGCCGTTCACCAGGAGAGCGACGTCATACCGGAGATCGTCGACTGCATAAGATCGATGTGCAAGATGGAAGAGGACTCGTCAAGGTCTATGAAAAAGACTGACAAGGCGATGGGCATCTAAGGTGCTTCGTATGAAAGAGTTCCACACCCTCGAGGATTTTAACTTCAAAGATAAGACGGTGCTGCTCAGAGTCGATATAAACTGTCCGCTTGACAAGGGGACGCTGAACATAATCAACGATTCGAGGGTGCGCAGCATCGTCCCGACGGTGCGCGAGCTGATGGGCAAGAGGGCGAAGATAGTGATACTCGCTCACCAGAGCAAGAAGGGGAAATGGGACTTCATTCCCATGGAGCAGCATTCGAAACGGCTGTCGAGGCATCTTAACCATCCGGTCAGATACGTCAGCGACGTGATGGGCGACGCCGCCAAGGATTCCATAAGGTCGCTCGGCGCCGGCGAGGTACTGCTGCTGGACAACGTCCGCGCGCTCGAGTGCGAGACCGCGAAACTGGACATGAACGGTCATTCCGAGGCTGTGCTGGTAAAGGAGCTCGCGCCGCTGATCGATTATTACGTATGCGACGCGTTCGGCGCCGCTCATCGTTCGCAATGTTCCCTCGTAGGTTTCCCGCTGAAGGTCCCTTCCGCGTCGGGAAGGCTGATGACCAAAGAGATATTCGCATTGAAGGCGATATTCGGGGAACCGCGCAGACCCGCGATATTCGTGCTCGGCGGTGCGAAGTTCGGCGATGTCTCGCCGATGATAGACCACGTCCTGGGAAGCAACACCGCCGACACCGTGATGCTGACGGGACTGGCGGGGAATGCGTTCTTATCCGCCAGGGGGACGGACCTCGGGCCGGGGAGCATGGAATTCCTGAAAGAGGAGATGACGGACGAGAACGTCGCCGCCGCAAAGGACATGCTGACGAAGTACGGCCAGCGGATACTTCTGCCGACCGACATCGCGGTCGAGCGCGGCGGAAAGAGAGTTAACGTATTGACGGGCGACCTCCCGGTGCCGGAGGCGGCGCTGGACATAGGCGACGATACGATAGAGAAATTCAAAAAAGTGCTTGCGTCATCGCGGACATCGTTCATGTCCGGCCCCGCCGGCCTTTACGAGAAGGCAGGTTTCGAAATAGGCACAAAGGAACTGATGACGGCGATGATCGACAGCAAAGGCCAGTCCGTTATCGGCGGAGGGCACACGCTCGGGGCGGCGGACCAATTCGACATGACCGACCGATTCTCGTACGTGAGCACCGCGGGCGGGGCGCTGGAGACGTTCCTTCTCGGAAAGGAGCTGCCGGCCGTCGAGGCGTTACGGCAGTCGTTCAGGAAGTTTTGACCTTCCAGACCAGGTCCTCGTCCTTTTCCGCCTCTTCCTTTTCCTCCACGTACTCGAGTATGTCCCCGGGCTGGCACCCCAGCGCGCGGCATATCGCGTTCAGCGTGGAGAAACGTATCGCGCTGATCTTTCCCGTCTTTATGTTGGAAAGGTTCACGTTGGATATACCTACCCTTTCGGCGAGCTGATTCAGCGACATCTTCTTGTCCGCCATCGCCCTGTCCAGCCTGAGTATTATTGCCATATCATCACAACGTCTCGTCCGATTGCCTCTGCAGTTCCGTCCCGTATCTGAATATCAGCGACACCATGTATATTATGAGCGCCGTCATCAGCATCATCAGCGGATTGAACCCGACAACGATGTCCGTCGTGTCAAGCAGGTAGAACGTCGTCAGCGAGACCACTGCCGTCAGTACAACCGCGGCGATGAGGAGCAATATCGCTATTGTCCTCAGGTCCTCGACGTTCGCGTCCGTGAAGAGCGCGTTGCTCTTGTGGATGTTCGTGAAAAGGCGATGCACGTAATACATTATCACCAGCCCGATCGCGCACATCGCGATCGCGTTCAGGGCCACCGCCCGGATCTCGTTGTCCGCAGGCATCACTTCCCATTCTTCCAGTATCCCTTCGATGGCGCTGAGGTCCGCGTAGGTCAGCGCCAGCACTATGCACGCGCCGACGATCACGATGACCAGTACGACCATGATGATCTTCGAGAGCACTTCCGCATATCCGCTCAATCTGTTCAGTTTGTTCAAAGTGTCGCTCAATGTTCCCTCTCCCTTTGCTGAGGTGTATGATATAGTCATATATCGATTAATATTTAATGTTTATCATTAAAAATTTCATGTTATATGATGTACGGCACAATCTGCGCACAATATGTTCCCGTTATCGGTGCCCGCGTTCCCCATATAAGCACGCGCCTAGAATATTTTAAATAGGTCGATATGATGGATGCGATTGATATTATGGCTGATGAGCAGTTCGAGAGTTCGGAAGAGGATGTGACGCGTGTACGTCTTCCCAACATAAAGGAAGGGGAGATGTTCGGCATAGCGGACCAGCTGCTCGGGGCGTCGAAGATCAAAGTGATGTGCGAGGACGGCGTATCGAGGATGGGCCGCATCCCCGGGAAGATAAAGAAGAGGATGTGGATACGCGAGGGCGACCTCCTCATCATATCGCTTTGGGACTTCCAGCCGGACAAATGCGACGTACGGTTCAGATATACGAAAACGCAGGCGGTCAACCTCAGCAAGAGAGGGAAGGTACCGAAGAACCTTGACATCTTTTAAGTGACCGGAAATGTCGTACGATGAGAAATACGCGTACCTGGAGGCACGCGTGGATGCGCTGAAGACCAATAAGACGGGCGATGAACGTCAGACCGTCGACGAAGTGTTCGATAAGCAGACGTTAATGACGCTGTACGACATGATGACCTCGGGGATAATCGATTCTGTGAGATACCCGATCGCGACGGGTAAGGAAGGCAACGTGTTCTACGCGACCGACCCGGACGGCGATCCCGTTGCGCTGAAGATATTCAGAACGTCCACGTCCACGTTCAAGCGCGTGGGAAAATATATCGAGGGCGACCCGAGATTCAAGGGACTGAGCGGCAACCGCCGGAAACTGATACACGCCTGGGCGAACAAGGAGTTCCGCAACCTCCAGAGATATTATGACGCCGAGATCCCCGTCCCGGAGCCGATCACGTGCAGCAAGAACTGTCTCGTGATGGAATACATCGGCGATGAGAGCGGGCCTGCCCCGCAGCTGAGGGACGTCGTCCTTGAGGAGCCCACGGAGATATATGACGAGGTGGTCGCGTTCATAATAGACGGCTGGCAGGAGGCGCACCTTGTGCACGGCGACATGAGCGAGTACAACATCCTGATGTACGACGGGGAGCCGATGCTCATAGACTGCGGACAGGCGATGACCGCCGACCATTTCAATTCCAAAGAGTTACTGAAGAGGGACATAAATAACGTGAACCGATTCTTCAAGAACCGCGGCGCCGATATCATCAAGATGGAGGTCATCATGGAGGAGGCCCTCGGAGGAACGGATGATGACGATAACGAAGACGATAACGATGACAACGATGACGAGGAGGAGGATGAGCAATGAGGTCTGTCAGGATCCCCGCTGACCGCGTCGGCACGATCATAGGCAACAAAGGAGAAACGAAGAGATCGCTCATGAGAACGTCCGGAGTGACGATAGAGGTCGACACCGAGGGCGAAGTGATCATTCATGACGATAAGGCGAAGGACCCTCTGAAGGCGCTGCAGCTCCTGGACGTCATCAAGGCGATCGGCCGCGGATTCTCGCCGGAGCGCGCCATGAGGCTGTTCCAGGATGACGAGTATTTCGAGGTCATCGACCTGAAGGAGTTCGGCAGCAGATCGAATCAGATGTCGAGGATACGCGGCAGGATCATTGGGCATGACGGCAAGACGCGCGAGCTGATAGAGGACCTCGCGGGAGTGAGCATGTCCGTGTACGGCAATACGGTCGCCCTGATCGGAAGTTCCGCGGGACTGCCCGTTGCAAAGCACGCGATCGAGATGCTGCTGAACGGAAGCGAACATTCCACGGTGTACAGATACCTTGAGGGCCAGCGCCCGAAGCTCAGGATCGCCGAGATGGGATTCGATATCTGAGGCGATCGCTTGGACGACTGGACAATTGACATCGGAAAGGCCGGGGCGGCGTCGGAGAAGGGATTGTGCGACCGCTGCCTGGGACGTCTCTTCGGTAAACTGGGAACGGGGATGACCAACGTACAGCGGGGGCAGCTGATACGCGACGCATTGAGAGAGAACGGCATTCCGTCGGAACCGCCGGAGGCGTGCCCGCTCTGCGGCAATGTTTTCGATTCGCTGGAATTGTTCGCGGAGGCCGCCGCGGCATCGCTGACCGATGTGGGATCGGATAACTTCCTGATCGGGACGCGCATCGATCAGGAGACCGCCTCAAAGGAAAAGGAACTGTGGGCGGAACTGGGAACGGAGAACGCCGAGGCGATAAAGACGGAACTCAACAGAGAGATCGGGAAACTTGTGTTCTGCATGATAGACCGCGCGGTCGACTTCAAGAACCCTCAGGTGGTCGCGTGCGTCGACACGCAGTTCGCCGACGTTACGCTGGACATAGCGCCGATATTCATTTACGGACGATACAACAAATTATCAAGGGAGATACCGCAGACGATCTGGCCGTGCAGGGTGTGCAAGGGAAAGGGATGCCCGAGGTGCAGGGGCGTGGGCAAGATGTACGTGACGTCCGTGCAGGAGATCATCGGTGACATAGCGGTGGAAATGAGTTCCGGAAAGACGCACGCGCTCCACGGGATGGGGCGCGAGGACATCGACGCGCTGATGCTCGGCACCGGAAGGCCGTTCGTCCTTGAGGTCAGCGAACCGAGGATGAGGAATATCGATCTCGCGGAACTCGAGAGAAGGGCGAACCTCTCCGACCTGGCGAAATTTAACAGTTTATCGTTCGTCACACGCGAGAAGGTGCAATGGACCAAGGACCTCGCCCCTACGAAAACATATAAAATAAGGGTGCGCGCGGACGGTAAAGTTAATAAAGAGAGAGTAAATGAGGTAGCCCGTTCAATCAGGAATCTCTGTATAGACCAGAGGACTCCCGTACGGGTGGAGCACAGACGCGCCGACCTCGTGAGAAAAAGGGAGATACTTTGGGTCGAGGCGGATTGGATAGACGACGGAACATTCGACCTGACCCTGGAAACGGGATCGGGCACGTATGTGAAGGAGTTCGTATCCGGCGACGGAGGAAGGAGCGATCCGTGCTTCTCCGGCATCCTCGGCGTGCAGTGCCGCGTGGAGACTCTTGATGTATTGGCAGTAAACGATGGAAAGGTGGACAAATGAAAGCATCCAAAGGGACAAGGACGAAGACACGCACTCTCCTGAGCAAGAAGCCCAGGGCACGCGGCCTTTCGCCGATAACGAAGGGGTTCCAGGAATTTGAGGAAGGCACGAAGGTAAACATAATCATAGACCCGAGCGTGCACGGCGGAATGCCGTTCTCAAGGTTCCACGGGCTGACCGGCGTCGTCATGGGAAAGAGAGGGGCGGCGTATGAGGTCGAGGTCTACGACGGAAACAAACTGAAGACTGTGGTGGCTCGTCCGGAGCACCTGAAAAGAAACAACTGAGTGATAAATATGGCTGAACAGTACGTAGCTCTGGCCGATGTCAAGGCGATGCTCGCCTCCGAAGGCGAGAAAAGGGAATTGGGCCCCGCGCAAAGGTCCGCGGCGGAACATTCGCAGGCAATGGCGTCGTTGTCATCCGATGATATCAAAGCGCTTGACGCGGAGCTGCGCACGCTGAAGTTCATGACCGATTATGCTGCGTACAAGATCGGGGACATACTTCCGAAGTACCCGGAGGACGTCCGTGCGATATTCGCCAAGGAAAGGGTGAACCTTTCCGCCGACGATGTCAAACAGATAATAGAAATAGTTGGAAAGTACCTTTGAGTACCGCAGAGGGGATCGAATGGAAGAGTACGCACACATCCTAGATTACTTAGCGCAGGGTCTGCCCTCGGGCGGATTCGCCAAACGGGAGCCGCTGTGCTATGCCATCGGCGAGGAAGAGTTCAAGCTGTTCGAGATAGTCCCCAAGGCCAGCGCGAAGATCAACATAGGCGACCGCGTGTACATCGGAAAAGATACGGGGCTGCGGACGCAGGTCGACCACATCAAGAAACGCGTCAGCTTCGAGGAACTGACCAGCGCCGCAAAGGCGGAGCTTGATTTTGTCATACTCGACATCGTGATGAAAGCGCAGGAGAGGTTCATTCGATTTTATAACGAGGCAGAGGCGATATCGTTGCGAAAGCACATGCTGGAGGAATTGCCGGGACTCGGGAAGAAGACGCTGATAGCGGTGCTGGACGAGCGCAAGAAGGGGAGGTTCAAGGACTTCACCGACCTCGGCGCAAGGGTGCCGCTGCTCAAGGGCCCGGAGAAGCTGATCGTCAAACGCATAGTCCAGGAACTGTCCGACATGACGTTAAAACATTACATCTTCGTCAGATGAATCGAAATGAAACATCCAGGCTCATGAGCGAGCGCGACATCAGACCGAAGAAAAGCAAGGGACAGAATTTTCTGACCGACGACCGCGTTGCGCTCCGGCATATCAATTTCGCGGCGGTCGAGGCCGGCGACAGGGTGCTGGAGGTCGGGCCGGGACTCGGCATACTGACCGAAAAACTGACAGACGTCTGCGGCAGCGTGACCGCAATAGAATTGGATGAGAAATTGGCCGATCATATCGAAGAGATGTTCGGCGGCCGCATAGAGCTCATACGCGGCGATGCGCTCAGCGTCCCGTGGCCCGTTTTCGACAGGTTCGTGAGCAACCTTCCGTACAGCATCTCCACTCCCGTGATATTCAAACTGCTGCGTCACGATTTTAAGAAGGCGGTCGTGATGGTCCAGAAGGAGTTCGCGGAACGCATGGTCGCGGAGCGCGGTGGGGTGGACTATTCGAGGCTTACGGTCAACGTATACTACCGTGCGGAGTGCCGCATCCTGGAAACGGTCCCCGCATCGCGCTTCAAGCCCCGGCCGAAGGTGGATTCGGCGCTGGTCGAGATAATTCCGAGGCCGGCCCCGTTCAGCGTAAAGGATGAGGACACATTCTTCAAAGTCGTCGGCGCGGGATTCCTTCACCGGCGGAAGAAGATACGTTCCGCGCTGAGGACCGAAGGTATTGACATACCGGACGGATACGGCGTGCCGTTCCTTGACGACCGCATGGAAACGTTGTCTCCGGAGGACATCGGAAAGCTTTCCGACGCAATATTCGATATGCGGAAAGATATAACTGATTGATGCTTATCCGTATGCCATGCAGATCGGGATAGTCGGCAAACCGAACGTCGGAAAATCAACCTTCTTCGCGGCGGCCACCATGGCGCCCGCCGAGATAGCGAATTATCCGTTCACCACGATCCATGCGAACAAAGGTGTTGCGTACGTAAGGACGCCGTGTCCGTGCAAAACGCTCGGCGTTGTCTGCAATCCCAACAATTCGGCATGCGTCGACGGTACGCGTTCGGTACCGATCGAGATGCTGGACGTCGCGGGCCTCGTTCCCGACGCGTGGCAGGGAAAGGGACTGGGGAACCAGTTCCTGGACGACCTCAGACAGGCGGACGCGCTGATCAACGTGATCGACGTCAGCGGTTCCACGGACCTTGAGGGAAATCCGGGGAACCCGGGAACGCACGACCCGCGCCAGGACATCGAATTCCTGAGAAAGGAGATCGAATACTGGATCCGCGAGATATTGAAGAACGGGTTCAACAAGATCGCGCGGCAGACGAAGATGACCGGCGAGAAGGTGGAGACGGCGGTCCACGGCAGGCTGGCCGGCCTCAATATAACGGAGTCGCAGATAAAACAGGCGCTTCGCGACGTCTCGCCGCCGGAGGACCCCACGAAGTGGGATGATGACATACTTCTCAAAATTTCCGTAAGGCTGCGGGAGCTCAGCAAACCGATGATCGTCGCCATGAACAAGGCCGATATAGCCCCTCCGGGCAACATCGAATTGGTGAAGGGCATCAGCGGTACCGCCGTCGTGACGATGGCTGAGGCGGAGCGCGCGCTCAGGAAGGCCGCGGCGGCCGGCCTCGTAAGATACTCGCCGGGCAGCGGAACGTTCGACGTAATCGATCCGGGAAAGCTCAACGAGAACCAGAAACGGGCGCTCGACCGTATCTCTCAGATGATGAGACAATACGGCGGGACCGGTGTCCAGAGATGCCTGGAGATGGCCGCCTTCGAGACGCTGGACCTGATAACGGTGTATCCGGTCGAGGACGAGGGCAAATACACGGACCATTTCGGACGCGTCCTCCCGGACGCGTTCCTGATGCCCAGGGGGTCCACGGCGAAGGACCTCGCGTACCGCGTCCACACCGACCTCGGAGAAAAGTTCATAAGGGCTGTGAATGCAAAGACCAAACGCATCATCGGTTCCGAGTACGTGCTCCAGGACGGCGATGTGATCAAGATAATATCCGGAAAGTAATAAGATGAGAAAATGGGACGTAAGGCTTATCAGTGCGTCATACAGACAGGACGGGGACCGCGTAACAGTGGAACTGTTCGGGAAAACGCGCGATAAACGGTCCATCGTCATCTTGGATGACCGTCTCAGACCGTACTTCTTCATCGTCGGGGCGGGGGACGACGTCCGCAAGGCGCTGGCCGCGGATCCCGACGTCGTATCCGTCGAGGACCGGAAACTGTTCCACAAGGGAGCGGAACGCAATGTCATCAAGGTCACGATCAAATACCCGTGGACGGTGCCGGCGTACCGCAGGACGTGGAAACCGAGATACGAGATACTCGCGGCCGACATCCCGTTCCATCACCGATACCTTTACGATAACGACATGGGGGCGTGCATATCCGCCGACGGTAACGAGATAAAGAATGATTATGCGACCGATCTCGCGATCGAATTATCGTCATTCGAGAATATCGATCCCTTCGACCCGGGCCTCAGGATACTGTCATTCGACATAGAGAACAGCATCGCCCGCGATACGATATACACAATTTGCTCGGTCATCGGCGAGGACGGGAAGATAAGAGAATGCGAACCGATATCCGGGAATGAAAAGGACATCATCGAAAGATTCTCGGAGCACATCCTGAAAGAGGACCCGGATGTGATCAGCGGTTACAATATTGATAATTACGATATAAAGAAAATAATAGAGAGGGCCCAGAAAAATAAGATGCCGGAGGTCAGATGGGGGAGGGACCGCGGACATCCGAGGGTCGTCAGCGAAAAGTTCTGGAGACTGAAGGGCCGGTTGGTCGTGGACGCATGGTGGGCGGTGAAGCGCGAGCTTCGGCCCAAACAGGAAACGCTGAACGCGGTCTCGATGCAGCTGCTCGGCGAACAGAAGCTGGACGTCGACCCGAAGATGATGGACAGCGAATGGGAGCGCGATCCCGAAAAGGTGATGCGGTATTCCACAAGGGACGCGGAACTGTCGCTTCGGATACTGAACGCCGTCGGAACGGTCAGAAAAGGAATGGACCTCGCCGCCGTTTCGAAACTTCCGTTGGAGGATGTGCTCACCTCCGGGTCGTCCCAGCTGATCGATTCCATCCTGATACGGAAAGCCGACCGTCTGAACGTCGGCGTCCCGCTGACAGGGGATTTCAACAGGAGCGAGCAGATCGAGGGCGGTTACGTCCATACGATGGCCCCCGGCCTTTACCACTGGGTGTGCGTGCTCGACTTCAAATCGATGTACCCGTCCCTGATAATATCGAAGAACATCTGCTTCACCACGATATCCAAGGACGGCGAGATCGTGAGCCCCGACGGCATACGGTATATGAGCA
>JAIRTZ010000097.1 GCA_031254685.1 Methanomassiliicoccaceae archaeon | reverse complement strand
GCTCGACGTATGACAAGACGGCCGACGCGGCCGCCGGTACGCTGACGGTATCGTACAGCGAACTGGCAGGCGGCGTGAGCACGATAACCGTGACGTTCGTCGACACAAGGATACCGGATGAGATACTGGACCTGATCACTGTCGGTGACGGCGAGTTCTTCATAGACGCATCCGGAGGGCCGGAGTACAGCGCGAATCTGAACGCCGGCGACTCGGTCAGCAACTTTGTCATAACGCCTGCTCCCGGATGGATGATCGGATCGGTGATACTCGTTGCCGGCGACGGTACGGCGTATGACAAGACGGACGATGCGCTCAGCGGGACGCTGACCGTATCGTACGACGAGCTTGCAAGCGGTGCGAACACGATAACGGTGACGTTCACGGAGGTCCCGGTCATCCCGGATGATGAGGGATCGTCATTCCCGTGGTGGATATTGCTCTTCGGCCTGATCTTCCTTCTGATATTCCTTGACGATGATGACGAGGAGGTCTACGGAAAGGTCACATGGAAGGGCAGGGGCATCGCATTCGCGAAGATCTCGTACACCCTGAACGGAACATCGGGAACGGTCACGACGGACAAGGACGGGGATTATTCGATCCCCGTTGCGATCGGCGACGATATTGCGATCACCGAAGTGACGAAAGGAAGGTCATCGGTATCCGGGCTTCCGGCGGAGATGCACATCGTAAAAGAAAGAACGAGAGTTGATCTCAAATTTTAAACGGGGCTCCGGCCCCCATCCTTTTTCTTAATCCGTCCATTACAGCCCTTGGGCCGGCAGCCTCCATCAGAAGGCTTCTTATGCATACTCCTCTGCACCCTGCGTCCATCGCCGCGCGTATGTTGTCCTCGGATATCCCGCCGATCGCGAACACGGGGATGTTCACGGAATCGCATACCCTTTTCAATTCCGCGATCCCTTTGCCCTCCGCGCCGGGCTTGCATGATGTTTCGAACACGTTCCCGTAGATCAGATGCGTCGCGCCCATCCTTTCCGCCTCGAACGCTTCGTTCAATGAATGCACGGACGCCCATCTCTCTCTGAATCCTTTCGTCCCCGCAAGCAGACCGAACGGCACCTGCACGCGTTCGCTGCCCATGGCCGCGGCAACGTTAACGAACGAATTGATGCAGAATTTTACGTTGTGGCGATCGCATATGCGCGAACATTCGGCGGCAAGGCGTCCGTATTCCTCTTCCGTAAGGTCCTTTTCCCTCAGGATGAGCATGTCCGGGCGCGCGGACGCTATCAGTTCCGTTTGTGTCAGGAACTCCGACCTGCTTATCTTCCTGTCCGTCACCGCAATTATCATACTCTCACGTAATCGTTGAACACCGGCTGCATACCTTTTTCGATCAGCGCCCTCCTTATCTCCGAGACCGTTCTCGGATCGGATATGCTGAACTGTTCGTCACCTTTCATTTCCTCCGAGTGCCCGCCTATGCCTACGGAAACTCCCGCGGATATCCTCGTCGCGCTCAGCCCGACGATGTTGTCCCTGAACCTCGGGCTTTCGCGCGACGATATCGTCTGCCCGGCGAACGGCATGAATAAACGGTACGCGAGCGCGGCCTGCAGCAATTGTCTTTCGGATATCGTCTCCTCGAAATACATCCCGTTGATGAACGGCCTCAGCCTCGGCAATGAGAATGATATCTCAGCGTGCGGATATTTCCGCTGGACGAGGTACGCATGTATGCCGCACGCAAGCGTGTCCTTCCTGAAGTCGCCCAGCCCCAGCAAAGCGCCGAAGGCAACTCCCCTCATCCCTCCGATCAGCGCCCGTTCCTGCGAATCGAAACGATACGGGAACACTTTCTTCGGACCGAACGGATGCAGTTCGTCATACCTCTTCTGATCATACGTTTCCTGGAATATCGTCACGTAGTCGGCGCCGCATTCCCTGAGGTGCCTGTACTCGTCAACGTTCAGGGGATACACTTCGACGCCGACGTTCCTGAAATATTTTGACGCGGTCCTAACGCATTCCCCGATGAATTCAGCGTCCGACTCCTTTCTCGACTCGCCGGTGAGTATCAGTATCTCGGTGAGTCCCGATGACGCTATCTTCGACATCTCCGATGCGATCTCATCGAACGATAACTTCGCTCTGCGTATCTCGTTGTCCTTCCTGAATCCGCAGTACACGCATCCGTTATCGCAATGATTGGAAACGTAGAGGGGAGTGAATATGCTTACGGAATTCCCGAAATATCTTTCCTTCTCATCCTTCGCCCTCTTTGCCATCTCCTCCAGATGAGGTTCGGCGGCGGGCGACAAAAGAGCGGCAAGGTCCCCGATGTTCAGACGGTCCTTTCCGATCGCGTTCTTAACATCCTTTCCCATGAACGAATTGATATCGATATCGGACACCGCGGACAGCGTCCTTTCCATGATGTCCGAACGTATTGTTTCCGCGGTGCGGCATACGTCCGTCATTCCGCATCCTCTAAGAATCCCGTCAGCGGGCTGGACGCCTCGCCGCCTTTTTGGATCACGCGTCCCGGTCTCGAAAGGAACGCCGTCCGTCCGGCCTCTATCGCCAGTTTGAACGCCCTCGCCATCATCGGTACGTCGCCGGCGGTGGCGATCGCCGTGTTCGCCATGACCGCCGCGCATCCCATCTCCATGGCTTCGCAGGCCTGCGACGGCCTGCCGATGCCCGCATCCACAATGATCGGAAGGTCGATCTCGTCCACGAGTATCTTGACGAAGTCCTTCGTCAGTAATCCCTTGTTGCTTCCGATCGGCGAGCCGAGGGGCATTATCGCGGATGCGCCGGCGTTCGCCATGGACCTTGCGGCGGAAAGGTCGGGCATCATGTACGGCATTACGATGAACCCTTCGTCCGCGAGTATCCTTGTCGCCTTGATCGTCTCGCAGTTGTCCGGAAGAAGGTAGCGCGAATCTTTGATTATCTCGATCTTTATCATATCGCCGCATCCCAGTTCGCGGGCGAGCATGGCGATGCGTACGGCCTCATCGCAGTTCCTCGCCCCGGACGTGTTCGGCAGTAACGTCAATCCCTTCGGGATATAATCTAAGATGTTCTCCTCCCCGCCGGCGTTGGCCCTTCTCACGGCGAGCGTTGCGATCTCAACGTTACCGTTCTCCATCACCGCCTTGGTCATCTCCAGCGAGAACTTCCCGGAACCGAGTATGAATCTCGAATTGAATCTTTTATTCCCGATCTTCAGTTCATCGGCCATTGTTCACACCTTCCCTTTCAGCAACAGCGCGAGAACGGCGTTGGCCATATGCCCGGCGCAGATGTTCACCCTCGGCGCCATAAGGCCGCCGGCGACGTTCTCCATGTCTATGCCGTCGCCGCATATGTACAGGCCGTCGAATAACCTTTTCGTCGTTATCTCGTTGCTCCGTCCGTATCCTGCCATCCCCGATCCGGAGACGGCCTTCGTTCCCGGGCACTCCTCGAGTATCGTGTTTATCAGCATCGCCTTCTCTGAGGGCGTGTCGAACGCTTCGCATACGACGTCGCATCCTTTGAATATCCCCGGTATGTTGGAACGGCCGAGCCTCACATTGTGCTTTTCGATCGTCACGTACGGATTTATCATCCTCAGCATCTGTTCCGCGGCATCCGTTTTCGGGATGCCGATGTGCTCAAGGCAATAGTTCTGCCTGTTGATGTTGCTTAGGTCCACGGTATCCATGTCAGCTATCACCAGTTCGGACACTCCGGCGCGGACAAGCATCACGGCAACGTTGGACCCGAGGCCTCCGAGTCCCGCGATGCCTATCCTCGCCTTCTTTATCACATTGTGGACCTCGGGGGTGTGCCTTTCGCACAGTATCCTTTCAATATCGCTCTTGCTCGGTATCACTGTCATCCGCCTCCCACGAATCCGACTATCTCAACGGAATCATCGTCCTTCAGAACGGTGTCCGCATATCCGGACCTTGGGACGATCCTTCCGTTCAGTTCGACCGCGACACGGTCCTCCCTGTATCCGACGGTGACGATGAGGCCCCTCACGGTCATAGTTCCCGTCAGTTCCGTGTGCTTTCCGTTGACCCTCATGCTATCACCGTATCCGTTCCGAGATATTACTTATTTTTCGATCTTCTTCAGCGGGGCGTCATCCGTGGAGCCTTCGAGCATCCTGAACAGGACCTTTCTCTCATCCTCGGTCACATCGCGGTATTCGCCTTCCTTCAGGTCTCCGAGCTCGATGTTCATGATCCTTGTCCTTTTCAGTCTTACCACTTCATAACCGAGATGTTCGCACATCCTCCTTATCTGGCGGTTCAGTCCCTGCGTCAGTATTATTCTGAACTTTTTATTGCCGATCCGTTCGATAAGACATTTTCTTGTGACCGTTCCGAGTATCGGTACGCCCGCCCCCATCTTTT
This sequence comes from Methanomassiliicoccaceae archaeon, assembly GCA_031254685.1. Taxonomy (GTDB): domain Archaea; phylum Thermoplasmatota; class Thermoplasmata; order Methanomassiliicoccales; family Methanomethylophilaceae; genus Methanomicula. The sequence continues at coordinate 2,224 of JAIRTZ010000097.1, read as the reverse complement.
CTATGAACGCCTTCGTTATCGTTTTGTGCACCGTTACGATATATTCCTTCTCGTGGACATAACGCGACCTCATCATCATGTTCACGAGGTCGCCGTCGTTCGTCATCAGTATCAGGCCCTCGGAATCCTTGTCCAGACGCCCCATCGGGAATATCCTTTTCGGATGGTTCAGGAAATCAACGATGTTATCTTTTTCACGGACCTCCGATGTGCTGACGATGCCGACGGGCTTGTTCACCGCGATCAGGATCATTTTTGCAGCGCTGTGTATCCTTCTTCCCTCGACGCGGATGTCCTGGTCCTCGGACACCAGCATGCCCTTGGCGGCGATGACGCCGTCGACGGTGACCCTCCCCTGCTCTATATCGTAATCCGCGTCACGCCTCGAGCAGAACCCGGAATCGCTGATGAATTTGTTGATCCTTACCTTATCGGGGCACACGCACATGTGATTCATCGTTACGGTATGAATGTTGCGGGCGATCGGTGCGATACCGGATCTTCGTCCCGTCACGGTAATTACCATTGTTTTTTCATTGTTCGGAAGAAAATGTTGACCGGGGAGAGGTGTCCTCCTCTCCCCGGCCGTTCCCTTAACTCGTTTACTTCTTCATCTTCGGGCGTATCACGAACATATACGCGGCCGCAGCGGCGATCGCGATGATCACAACGACGATGACGATCAGCATCAGGTTGCTGCCGCCGTCCCCGCCTCCGCCTCCGGACTGCTTGCCTACGAGTACGGACCAGTTGCCGTTGGTGTACCCGTTATCGTAACCGTCCTTTTTTGCTGCCGCAACGTTCTTTGACAGGTATTCATTTGTGTCGCTATTCCAGATGAATTCGCTGTCATCCTTCACCGTGACGGTGCCGTCGATCTTCACGACGCCTTCGCCGTAAATATAGATGGCATATCCGTTAGGTGCCGATACGTTGCCTTTCACGTGAACGATGCTGTCATAGCCGCATTCTATCGCATAGTCCCCGTTCGCCGTTACGTTCCCGTTGACTGTGATGTTGCCTTCCCACGCGCCGATGGCTATGCCGGGTGTGACGATGTTGCCTCCGACGAGTACCTCACCGCGCGGGTCCCATACCATCAGGACGATGTACCCTTTGTCGGAGTTCTCGACGGTCACGTTCCCTTTCACGGTTATCTTTCCGCCCTCAGACGCCAGCTCGCCCTCTTTGAAGACCGCGTTCCCGCTTATGATTATCTCTCCGCCGGGTTCCGCATACAGGCACGCATATCCGTCTGTGGACAGGAAGTTCCCGTTCACGGTCAGTTTGCCGTATATGATCATGTAATTCCCTTCAGCAGTGAGGCCGGTCAGCGTCATCGAAACGTCCTCTTTCAGAATGAAGTCGCCTCTTCCTTTCAGTTCAAGCGCGTTCCCGCTGTATGTCGCGTTCCATTCCAAGCGGCTGCTCTCACCGTACGGGATCGTCAGAACGAGCGCCTGATTGGCATTGGTTTTGCTGCCTGTGACAAAAGGCGCCTGACCGTCGTCGAGGAGTCCCTGTATCTCGCTTTGAATGTTGGCAACACTTTTGCTGTTGTTGATATTCACTTCAACGTATTGCGGACTGAAGTAGAATCCGTCGTCGATATCCCAATCCGTGAAGGACGTAACGCCCGTGATGTTGACAAGGGTCTCATCCCCGATGAAATTGAACCTGCAGTCCACATTAATTAGGCTGGTCAGGCCGGACAGATCGAGAGAGGTCAGTTTGTTGACATGGCAATACAGATATGTCAGATTGGTCAGGCCGGACAGGTCGAGTTCCGTCAGATCGTTGTAATAGCAATACAGACCTTGCAGCGATACCGGCAGGTTCGATGCGGACAGTGAGGTCAGTTTGCAGTAGTTGCAATCCAGATATGTCAGATTGGTCAGGCCGGACAGATCGAGTTCTATTGACGGATTGTTGCTGCAGCTCAGACTTTGCAGCGATACCGGCAGCTTCGATGCGGGCAGCGAGGTCAGTTTGCAGTCGCTGCAATCCAGATATGTCAGATTGGTCAGGCCGGACAGATTTAATTCTGTCAACGGATTGTTGTTACAATACAGACTTTGCAGCGACGTCGGCAGCTTCGATGCGGGCAGCGAGATCAGTTTGTTGTTGTAGCAATACAGATTTTTCAAATTGGTCAGGCCGGACAGATCGAGTTCCGTCAGATCGTTGTAACTGCAGCTCAGACTTTGCAGCGATACCGGCAGGT
>JAIRTZ010000019.1 GCA_031254685.1 Methanomassiliicoccaceae archaeon | reverse complement strand
ATATGGTAGCGAGGGGTCGATTTGAACGACCGATCTCCGGGTTATGAGCCCGACGGGATATCCTGGCTACCCCACCTCGCTGTGATTGCCCTCTAATCTTATGACGTATTTATAGTTTGCATACTTGAAAAAATATACTTAATGACGGCGGGATTAATGTGCCAGATCCGGTCAGAACAGACTTTTCAGATACATTATATCCTCAAGTTTTCCCTTCACCGTGAACTTCTTCGTAAGATATCCGCGCATCGGCCTAAGCGTCCCGTCGATCAATGCCTGCAGGTTCTCGGGCGTCGAAATGAAAACGATGTCGGCGCCGTCGACAACGCCTTCCCTGTAATCGGTGATCTTCGCGTTGTCCAGTTTCATCGAGTACGTCTCATCGCCGAGATCGATGTTCATCGTCTTCACGACGCCGTCAAGTTTATCGCGCAGCTTCTCGTCGTTCTCTGCCTTCCTGTGGAACTTATCGATCATTCCCTGAATGGAGTCGTACATCGTCATCTTCTCACCAATCCGTGATCTTCCTGTTCATCGAGACCGTCATCATCTTTCTGACCGTTTCCCATGAGCACCGGGTATGTGGAGGCGCATTCCCGTTCTCCTTTATCCATCTGCCGATGAAATCTATTGTCACCGCGTCGCCCGGATAGCCGCTGCCGATATCGGTGCCGAATTCCTTTGCGATCGCGTCGATACAGCGGTCCCGCGTCACCTTTGCCAGTATGGACGCCGCGGATACCGCCGGGTAAGTATCGTCCGCCTTGTGCTCCGCCGCGACCCTGATCCCGCCGAGCTTCGCAGATAACGAGGAACTGAACGACAATTCGTTCGCATCCGGGCAGTCCGCGTATATCACGGACGCATTCATCCCCTGTGCGGAATCGGCGAACATCTGCAGTTCTATCTCATTCAGCGAACAGTTCTTTCTTCTGCTGTCTATCTCTTCCGCAGAAATTATTATGATCCTGTGTTCCGCGATGACCTCCGTGATCTCGCCGAACATCCTTTCCCTCGTTGCCGGCGATAATTTTTTGGAATCTTTCACTCCGATCCCTATCAGCGGCGCATCGTCCTCAACGAGGACGGCCGCGACCACCATCGGGCCCATGACCGGCCCGCGGCCGGCTTCGTCGATACCGCAGATCATTCATCGTATATCATGGGCGTTCTATTTTAGCCATCGCCCCGACTACCATGTTAATGGTTGATATGCATTACTTTAAAACATGACGCGCTTATTCGGCGGACATATGATCAACAAGTGCGATGTTCAGAACAGAAGGGTCGATACCGGATTCAGATTGACCAAGGTAGGCGTCACGGGAGTGAAAAAACCCGTGCGCATCAACAGGGACGGTGATATCGCGCTGATCAATGACACGCTGAACTGTACCATCGACGTCTTTGTGGACCTGCCCGCGGAACAGCGGGGCTCGCACCTTTCCAGGAATCTCGAGATACTGCGCGACATCGTGGACGACAGCGTCAAGAATCCCGTGCCCGGGATAGAGGCGCTGGCCGTGGACATCTGCGGAAAGCTCCTGATGAGGCATGAGTACGCGGATATCGCGGAAGTTTCGATGGTCGCCGATTATTTCAGAAATAACAGAACGCCCAACGGGCGCGAGACCTTGGAGATGTACACCCTTTTCGGCGAGGCGTCGGCCGTCAGAGGGAAAGGGATCCTGAAAACGATCGGCGTGGAGGTCATCGGGATGACCGCGTGCCCGTGCGCCCAGGAGACCGTCGGCAATGTGCTCGGCTGCAAAGGCAATGTCGCCGTGATGTCCCATAACCAGCGGAATGTCTGCATGGTGTCGATGACAACGGACGAGCGCGTGAACATAGAGGCGAACGATCTCATCGATATCGTCGAAGCATCGTTCTCGTCGCCGACGTACGAGATATTGAAACGCGACGATGAGGCGGCCGTTGTGATCAACGCGCACAACAATCCCAAGTTCGTCGAGGATGTTGTGCGCGACGTACTGAAACGCATCGTCGAAAAATACCCGAAACTTCCGGATGATGTCTATCTTACCGTGAGGAGCGAATCGGAAGAGTCGATACACAAGCACAACGCGCTTGCGGAGCGCCGGACACTGCTCGGTGACCTGCGCGGGAACCGTTGATTCACAGCAGGTTCTTTGCTTCTTCCGGTTCCATGTCCAATGCCTTGAGCATATAGAGCAATGCTTTCTTCGCATACGGAGCTCTCGCTTTCGGATCGTCCATTATCTCGCCGTACCTTGCCAATACGTTGCTGTAATAATCGGTCGCGAACTCGGAGAAGAATCGTGACGAGTTCGATTCGTCCAATTCCGCCGCCTCGTTGTATGCGCCTTCCGCTTCATCGTATTTACCGATGGATATGCAGAATGCGCCGTACGCCGCATAATATTCGCAATTCTTGTCGTCAAGCTCGATCGCTTTCTTGTATGATGCCATTATCTCTTCGTCCGCGACCTTCGCGCCGAACATTCCGGACGCCATGTTCCCCGTTTCCGCTCTGTAGAACCATGCCTCCGGGCTTTTCGGGAATTCCTCGGCGAGCTTCTTGAATTTGCTGTACGCCTTCTTGAAATCCCCTTCGTCCATGGCCTTCATGCCGTCGCTGAGCTGTTTATCGATATCCGCCATCTTTATCGGGGGTCTAACGCGGTCTCACTTATTTATATTTTCCAAGAACGCGCGCATGACAGTATAGGAGTGTTAATGCGCCGTTTCCGCCGAACGATGACTGATCGCTGCAAATAATGAATAAAAAATGCGGAGGGGGAGGGAGGTTCGTGCTCCCCCTCCTGTATTGTTTTGTCGGTTCACTGTTCCTTTCCGGTCTCCTCCTCTTTCTTTCTCCTCCTGTTCAGCAGAAGGAGAAGGAACAGGGTCGTGCCGAGCAGCAGGAGCACAATGGCCAGCAGCCATGAATGCATGTTCCCGTCGCCGTCATCGACGACGGACTCGGAGAACGTTCCCGTGAGATGCTCCTCGCCGGTCACGATGAACCCTAGGTGGGGGCCCGTGATCTTTGGGTCGTCCCATGCGAACGAGTATCCCTTGTCGGCGACCGCCTTTATCTCAAGGAACGTTCCCGCTTCGACG
>JAIRTZ010000141.1 GCA_031254685.1 Methanomassiliicoccaceae archaeon | reverse complement strand
CGAGTATGAACACGCTTCCGATCATCAGCGAGCGGTTGAGCATCTTGTCGTCCTTGGCGGACATGAACCTCGCCACAAGCTGCGGCTGCGTCATTGCGCCTATTCCGACACCCAATATGAACGTCGATATCACAAGCCACCATTCCGCCGAAAGGAACGACGGGAACCCTGTGAGCGACGTTGCTCCCGGCAATGTTCCGGGCAGCGGCCACATGTTCGAGAGCGCGGTCATTCCGCCCGACAGGCCGCCGGGTATGACGAATATCGTCACCCCGAATATTATCGCCATGCCGACTATCATCATCGCGCCCTGAAGCACATCGTTGTACATCACCGCGATTATACCTCCGTATACCACGTACAGACCGACGACAACGGCCACGAGTATCAGGATGACGTCATACATGTCCATCATTCCGGTCGTGACGGCAAGCGCGTTCACGCCGCCCTTGAGGACGGCCGCGGCATAGATGGGCATCATGATGATCACCAGCATCGCGGTGAACGTTCGGATGCCCTTTGATTTGTATATCTTCCCGAGCAGGTCGGCGAATGTCGAAGCGCCGAGCTGCCTGCCGATCCTTCTCACCCTGGGGGCGAAGAGGATGAACGGCACCAGAAGTCCCAATGCCAGGTTCAGGAAGCACAGCCACAGCATCGTAAGTCCGTGCGTGGCCGCCTGCCCGCCGAATCCTATGATCGCGGACGTGCTCAGGAACGTCGCGCCGTACGACAGCGCTATCAGAGCGGACGTCGCCTTGTTCCTTCCGAGAAGGAAGTGCTGATTCCGCTTTGTGTTGCGGTATCCGTACAATCCCAGTACGATGGTCACCGCGATGAACGCTATCATCATCGGTATGAAGATGGTCATCGGTACGCCCTCGGTCGCCATCACTCATCACCCTCGTCTTCCTTTCCGGTGTCCTTGTGTTTCTTAAACAGTGCAAATCCCCACGCGATCACGACGCAAAGGAAACATCCTACGTATGCGGCGATAATAAAGGGATCAGTAAGTCCGAATATTGCCATTTCTCACACCCTCGTGTTATGTGTTAGCACGATACATAATTTTCAGTATATAATATATGCTCTGAGGCCCCTTTGCCAGGATGTAGGGAATCACGCCCAGCGGCATACGTCTTCGTCCCGAAGAAGAAAAAAAGGGAACTGGCAAACGGGCGGGGCATCCCGCCTTTTTTCATTTTATTATCACTTTTGCACTGACGCCGTCGCGGGATCAGTCATACTTTCTGTTGTCCGTCACATGCTTCGCCTTGCCCTCGGTGCGCGGCATGGAGCCCGGGAGCGCCAGTTTGATGTCCGCCTTTATGTTGAGGACCACTCTCAGCCTGCGGTCGAACTCGGCCTTCATCTTTTCCATCTTCGTCATGTCGTCGGTCAGCGCCTGCTTGGTCACCTCGACCTCGACGGCAATGCTGTCCATGTAGTTCACTGCGTCCACCGTGATATGGTAGAACGGCGCAAGGAAGTCCATCTCTCCGATGACATCCTCGATCTGCGACGGGAATACGTTTATCCCGCGTATGATCAGCATATCGTCCGTTCTTCCGGAAAGCCTCTGCAGCCTCGGATGCGTACGCCCGCAGGCGCACTTCTCCCATTCCAACGTGCTTATGTCGCCCATCTTATAACGGATGAGCGGGAACGCCTCCTTCTGGAGCATCGTCATCACCATCTCGCCTCTCTCGCCGTCGGCGCACGGGTCCCCGTTCTTATCGAGTATCTCCATCAGGCAGAGGTCCTGCCAGACGTGTATCCCTTTCTGTTCGGTGCACTCGGTGAACATCGGGCCGGACATCTCGCTCGTTCCGTAGCAGTTCTGCGCAAGTATCCCTGTCCTCTCCTGGAGTTTCCTTCTCATGTTCTCCGACCACGGTTCCGCACCGAGGATGCCTACGCGCAGTTTCGTGTCGCGCCTGATGTCGACGCCCATCTTGTCGCAGACGTCCGCGATGTGGAACATGTACGACGGGGTGGCCGCGATCGCGGTGACGGGAAGGTCAAGCATGAGCTCGATCTGCCTTGCGGTGTTCCCTGTTCCGGCGGGCAGAACGGTGGCGCCTATCTTTTCGGCGCCGTAGTGCTTGCCGAGGCCTCCGGTGAACAATCCGTAGCCCATGCTAATCTGCAGTATGTCATTCTTCGTGAGGCCGGACGAGGTGAACGCGCGGGCGAGAGACTCGGACCAATTCTCGATATCGTTCCTCGTGTATCCCACGACCGTCGGTTTCCCCGTCGTTCCGGACGAGACGTGATATCTCAGGATCTCCGAATACGGGCGTACGAACAATTTATCGGGATAGTTCTCGCGAAGGTCCGATTTCTTCATCGTCGGAAGTTTCCGCAGGTCGTCAAGCGTCCGTATATCGGCGGGCTTCACGCCCGCGGCGACCATCTTGTCATGGTAGAATTTCGATGTTTCGTACATCTCAGAGACATTTTTTTTCAGAAGCTTGAGCTGCAACGCCTTGATGTCCTTCAAGGGCATGGTTTCTATCGCTTTGTTCCAGTAATTCATCGTTCCACCGTGACAACTGATGTCATTCGACAACACGTACGAATATTTATTTGGTACCGTTATTTCAGCGGGATTTTTCCGACGACGCGTAATTTCCCGCCTTCGAGATACATCATGATCCCGTCGTCCCCGGGGCGGTGGATGATCTCCTCGGTCAGCTCCAGCTCAACGGCGGGCGACCTCCAGTCGCTTCCGTTATCCGCGGATACGATGCGGCAGGGGACCATCTGCATCCAGTGGCCGATGTGCATCACCATCCCCTCCTTCAGGGGGGCGGGCCAATATTTAACCAATCCGGCATTGTCCCTGACCGTCTTCGTGACCTTCACTGAATTATCAGTTGTCAGAACATAGCCGCGGTCAAGGCGTTCGGACTCGATGCCTCTCAGCGCCAATCCGACGTGATCGCCCCTGCTTCCGGAATCGCTGTCGATATCATGCTTCTGTATCGATTTCAGTATCACGGTCTCCGACAGCGGAAGGACGCGGAGCTTATCGTGCTTCTTTATCACGCCGTCGATGACGGAACCGAGAACGACGGTCCCTACGCCCTTCACGTTGAAATGGCTGTCCACCGGTACGGAGCCGCATGACGCTTCGTTCTTTCCGATGGAGGATGCCAGCGCGAGCAGCGACTCGCGTAATTTTATCGGGTCGTCCTCCGCGACCGTGTACGATTCCAGCGCAGTTCCGGCGAGAAGGGGGCGCAGCTGCGCCTCCTGTATGTAATTGCGTAATATTATCCATCCTTTTCTGATGCCGAGGCAGTCGGTCATCAGTATCGTCTCGCCCAGCGTACTGTCTATCTTCCCGACGATCAGTATCGCAAAGTCGGACATTGCGCCCGCGTAGAACAGCGAGGACATCTTCTCCGGATATTTGGTCGGCTCCAGGAGGGTGACCGAATCGTCGCCCTTCTTCAGATTGAAGAACGTTACGTCGGTGACGGTGCCCTTCTTCCCGATCTCCCCGGCGAACCCGTTCGCGCCGAGGACGACGGCGTTCAGATTACCCATCAGACCTCGTTCCCCTTGAGAACCTTGATGCCCGACGCGAGCAGTTTCTTGACGGCCGCGTCCGCATCGTCGACCCTGAAGAAGAACGCCGCCAGGTCCTTCGTCGAGTACGCGTATCCGTACTCTATGTTGATGTTCGCCTCGCCTATCGCCTTCGCCACGTCCAGCAGTCCGCCGGGCCTGTCGATCATCGGTATTGCGATGACGTTCGTTTCCTTCACAACGATGCCTTTGTCGTTCAGTTCCTTCAGCGCCCTGTCCGGTTCGTCAACTATCGCCCTGAACACCCCGAAACCGCTGGATTCCGCTATGTTGAACGCTTTCATGTTCACGTTGCATTCCTTCAAGGCGGCGGCGATCTGGGCAAGTCGTCCGGGCTCGTTGTTTATGAAGATGGACAGCTGTTTTATCATATGTTCCTTGGCCATTACATTTTCCTCCTGTCTGTCACTCTTTTCGCTTTTCCCTCGAATCTCGGAAGGGAGCCGGGAGGCATCAGTTCGACCTCCACGGATATGTTAAGATATTTTTTCAATTCGTTGGATATGTACTTTTTCAATTTGAGCATATCGTCGACCTTGTCGCTGAACGCGTCCGGTTTCAGTTCGACCTGCACCGTCATGTAATCCAGCGAGTTGATGCGGTCCACGGATATCATGTACTGACCGCCGACCTGCGGTATCTGCATCAGCGTGTGCTCGACCTGCGACGGGAAGACGTTGATGCCGCGTATGATCAGCATATCGTCCGAACGTCCCGTTATCCTCTTGATGCGGGGCGACGTGCGTCCGCATCCGCATTCGGCGTCCATCACCGACGTGAGGTCTTTGATGCGGTAGCGTATCATGGGCATCGCCTCCTTCGTCAGCACCGTCATGACAAGTTCCCCCTCCTCGCCGGGGCCCAGCGGCTCGAGCGTGTCCGGATCGATTATCTCGGTGAGCATCATGTCGCCCCAGATGTGCAATCCGTTCTTTTCGGTGCATTCGGTGAACATCGGACCCGATATCTCAGACGTTCCGTAGATGTCGTACGCCTGTATCCCCAGTTCCGATTCCATATGGTTCCTCATGTTGTCGGACCACGGTTCGGCGCCGAGGACCGCCCTTTTCAGTTTCGTGTCCTTGCGGATGTTTATGCCCATCCTCTTGGCGACGTCGGCCATGTGCATGAGATATGACGGAGTGCATGCGATCGCGGTGACATCGAGGTCCATCATCAGTTCCAGCTGGCGTTCCGTGCCTCCCGTACCGGACGGGATGACCGTCGCGCCGACGCGTTCCGCGCCGTAATGCAGTCCGAGGCCTCCGGTGAACAGACCGTATCCGTACGACACCTGCATGACATCCTCGCTGCCGATGCCTATCGACGTCAGCGCCCTTGCAAGGCTTTCCGTCCACAGTTCGATGTCATTCTTGGTGTAACCGACAAGCGTGGGCTTTCCCGTCGTCCCCGACGATACGTGATATCTGACAACGTCCCTGATCGGTGCGGTGAACATCTTCGTCGGATAATTGTCGCGAAGGTCCGACTTGTTCATGAACGGAAGTTTCGACACGTCGGAAAGGCTGCTGATATCGTCCGGACGGACGTCGGCGGCCTTCATCTTATCGCGGTAGAACGGGTTAAAGGAATACAGGTTGTTGACGAGTCCCTTCAATCGTTCGTACTGCAGCTTCCTTAGTTTGCCGACCGGCATGCATTCCATTCTTCGGTTCCAATACATGGGTATACCCTGGGTGAAGGAATGCTACATTCCTATAATAGTTTCCGCATGGGATCAGTTGATCCTCGCGACGTTCTCGATCCCTTTATTGGCCATCCCGACCGCTATCTTGATCATATTGAGCATGCACGGTTCCGCGAAGAAGTCCTTCCGTTCGCGCAGTTTTGCGAAGAGGTCCGCGGGATCCCTGCCCTTCAGGTCGCTCACCTCGCGTATCCCGAGCAGATATAATCCTCTGGCGCACTTCTCGCTGACCGACGGCACGGTCCTAAGCTTCGCTATCACATCATCCTCTTCTGTCATGCGATCACGGTCAGCGTTTCTTCTGGATCTTCCCGTCCTTCTTATGCGAGACCACCGAGGTGCCCTGATTCTTCGCCATGGTCTTCGCGTATGCTTCCGCTTCCGCTTTGGTGTCAAAACGCTTTGTCGCTTTCGTGTTGCCTTCCCCTTTGACCTGCCATCCTCCGTCCGGGTGCGTGGTCACATGCTGTTTTTTTCCGTCAGCCATATTTTTCCCCGCTACACGTATCTGCGTGCGCCTTATTTAACTCTTTGACCATCGTGCGTTTTATAATACGTTCGCGTTACGCATTTCCAAGAGGTGATTGGCGTGATCTCATTCTGGAAGACCGTGAACGGAAAGATGGAATCTCTGGAGGACATCGAGGACAACTGTTGGATCAACATGATCCGTCCCGATGACGTCGAGATACGCAAGGTCACGCAATCCTGCGGGGTGGACCCCGCTGTTCTCAGGGCCGCGTTAGACGAGGAGGAGACGTCGTACGTCGACGTCACCGACGACGGGCACACGTTCATAACATTGGACATACCGATCGTTGACGATACGGCGGACCTCATGTACTCGACGATACCGCTGGGTATCGTTCTTACGAAGGAGCATATAATAACGGTCTGTCTGAAAGACAATATGCTGCTCTCGGAGTTCGAGAACACCCCTCCGAAGAATCTGAACACGTACGGGAGGACGCAGTTCATCTTAGCGCTGATGCTGCGGGTCGCGAACCGTTATCTCCAGTATCTGAGACAGATGAACAGGATATCCAACGGCATCGAGGAAAAATTATATGTTTCGCAGAGGAACAAGGAAGTGATAGAATTGCTCGCGATCCAGAAATCACTGGTGTTCTTCTCCACTTCGCTGAAAGCGAATCAGACGACGCTCGATAAGATCCTCAAGGGAAAGGCATTGAAGCTGACGGAAGATGACACCGAGACGCTGGAGGACGTGATGATCGAAGGCCGTCAGGCGATCGAGATGTGCAACATCTACTCCGATATACTGTCGGGAACGATGGACGCGTTCGCGTCGATGATCTCGAACAATCTGAACGTCATAATGAAGGCGCTGACCGTTATCACAATGCTGCTCACGATACCGACGATGGTGTTCAGCTACTACGGAATGAACATGGGCCCCGACGGATTATCGCTGTTCATGCAGCAGCACGTATGGTTCCCGTTCGCGCTGGCGACGGTCCTCGTGATCGTGTTCGGGCTGCTGTTCAAGAAGTTCCTGTTCTCGAAACGGGATCAATGATACCTCGGGCGATCGTTCACGCCCCCTGCGCCCCTTTCGCGGGCCGTCTTTTTATCATGCTCAGCGCCATGCTGATCACGATGCCGACGGCCGCCGCGGCGCACCCGATCGCAACATCCGCGAGCCCGCCGACATCCGTGAGGGCGAGTATCACGACGATGGAGCCGACGGTAAGTCCGATGATGAAATAATAGATCGCGTGGTGGTGATTCTTTAAGATATAGCCCATGACCTTCGCGAAGGCGAAGACGGCTATGATGAAGCCGATCCCGAACGGCAGCAGGTAAACGAGGTCGAATTGTTTGATGATCGTGTTCATCCATACGTAAAGACCGAGCACGAGCATCACGGTCGCGCCGCTTATCCCCGGGACTATCTTCGATACCGCGTATACCGCCCCGGCGATGAACGACAGCGTCATCCCGATGATCAGTCCGGAGTCCTCGATGACCTCCTCGCTGTCGCCGATCACATACAGTTCCGTAAAGAGGAGCAGCATCATCACCGCGAACCCGATCGCAAGCCAAACGGCATGCGAGCGTTTTGTGGGCTCGCCGCGCTTCGTTATTCTCACGAGGTCGGGCAGCTGGCCTATGATCAGGCCCACGAAGAAGAACATCGTGATCATGAGATAGATGCTCATCATGTAATCGATGATGTACACGATGATCAGCAGCCCGATGATGATGCCGGCCATCAGGGTGACGAGGAACCAGAAGTCCTCTTTGATCTTTGTCCTGATGTTGTTCACGTCGTCTATCAGCCGTTCGTAAACTCCGAAGAGGACCGCGACGACCCCGCCGCTTATCCCCGGAAGCCATGACGCGGCGCCGACAAGGATGCCTATGAGAAAATTGTTGGACCCTTCCTTCGCATCCATGAGACGGTAACGCTGTATTGATAAATAAATTACGTTGCGAGCGGCCAAAGGCGGATCAGGAATTCGTCGGATTCGTATTTCTTCGCCATATATCCGAGCCTCCAGTGCCCCTGGTTCCCCTCTGATACGAAATACCCGTCCCAGTCGTCCGGGTCCAGGAAGAATACCGGTCCGGTCTGCGCCTCCTTGACAAAGGAGGGGTCGCGTATGCCCGCGACGGCGTGCCCCTCCGGGCCCGTTATCGTGAACACCGCCACGTCTTGGAACCCGGCCGCCTTGGCTATCGCCGCGATCAGTATCGATTTGCAGTCGCAGTCGCCCTGGCTGTTGAACAATATCGTATCATATATCGCCTCGATCGGATACTTGTAATATTCGACGCTTCCCTCGGCGTGCTCCTTGTGCAGCCCCTTCACAAAATAGTAATCGGAATCGGACGCCCACAGGACGCTGACCACGAACGGCGATATCACGTTCATCAGTTCCTGCGGCGTATATCCGGAAGGATACTTCAGTTCCACCTCGCGGATGATCGCATCCGCGATCTTCTGTACCGTCGGCGTGATGACGATGAACGATGCGATGTTCGAGATCCTGAACTCGCGCCTCTGATTGTTCTTTGCGTACTCCACGTATTCGTTGATGTCGTCGATGCCGAACGTTATCGTGTACGTTTTGTAATCGTAGCCGTTCCATGTGAGCGTCCTTGATATCGGATCGTTCACGACCTCCGTCCTGGTTATTGTCCTTTCGTCGCCGTCGATGACCGTTCTCATAGTCACTTCGTACATTCCCGGCATCAGGTCGACGGTCCACGTATCGAGAGGCCCCGGCGACGTATACGTCGGACCTCTGTCGCTCTTCTCGAAGTACGGCGCGGACATCGTCCTCGGGGTGCTCGTCTTGAACGAGTCCACGAGCGTCCACGTGGTATCGCCGAACTCGGTCTCCGTGGTGTTCGTGAGCGTGTACGATACGCGGTTCGGCGGCGTGCCCCCGGGTTTCGGATCGGTGGGCTGCATTGTGAACATCGGTTCTCCCCAGCCCGCGTACAGGGCCGTGCTTTCCTTCATGATAGTGAACCTGAAGAACGGTTTGGTATACAGATTGTCAAAGAACCAGCCTGCGAAATTGAGGTCCCCGGACCCCTGGTTTATCAGACGGTCCTCGAACTCCCTCAGTTTCTCCTGGTTCACGAGACCGTTCGCGGCTATCGGGACCTTTCCCAATGAGACGCCGTTGGAACTGAGCGTGACCTCGGGCTCCTTGTGATCCGTGATCAGAAGGAATCCGGTCGCGGCGACCACGAGTATCGCGGCCGCGGCTATCGCTATGATGGCGCGGTTCATCGGTCTCCCTCCGGAATGCCGCGGGACGGCGCATCGGCTGGGCATGAACGGAAAGAGTTCATACTAATATCATCAAAACCGCAGCGCACAAGTCCCATTGGCTTTAATTAGTTACTTTATGATATTTAAAACATGCTCCCTTACCTGAGCACGATATCACGTATTATCCTCTGCGTTTCGTCGGGCGTCCCTGTCGTATTTATCAGATTCACCTGAGAATTCCCGAAGAATCCTCTGAAGAACGCCTCCCTCATTTTTGTTTTTCTCTGGGTCCGTACGATCTGATGCGGGTTGCACAGGTCGTCGCTCCTGATGTAATCGAGCGCCTCCTTCGGCTCAAGCGTCTCCACTATCTTCTGCTTCGGGTCGCGTCTTAACATTATCACATGGCGTATCGTCGTCATCGGTATGACGGACCCGTAACCGGTCACCCATCTGACGTTCGCTATGCCGCGTCCCTTGTTATCGAACTTCGTGGTCGTGACCAACGGTCTGTATTCTTCCCATACGTCCCCGATGTCCGCGTCGATGTAACAGTTCTTCTCGGAGCCCATCGCCATCGGCAGTCCGCCCTCCGACTTTACGAAATACCAGTCGTCCGTGATCAGACGGGCGTTCTTCATCCTGAGAAGTCCCCACGAGTGCGTTGTCTTCCCCGTTTTCGAAGGCGCTATGAGAGTGACGCCCGTCCCTCCGAGGTCGAGCGCCGCACCGTGCACATGGTTCACGCCGTGCGAATCCTCAAGCAGGTCCGAGGCGACGGCGAGCGCAATGCTCTTGATCCATCCGTAATAATCGAAATTGTAAAGGAACGCGGTCCTCGTCTCAATGTTGTACAGCACCCTCATCTCTCCGCCCGGTTCATCAACGCAGACGATCCTCGCGTGCGACCTGACGCTGCTGGACATCGAATAGAAGTTGTCGGCCCACATGTCCGAGTTCTTATGGTCCGTTGTGTACAATTTCACGCATACGCCGTAGATGTCCGCCTTCGAGGCGTAGAACGGAAGCGACGAATGTTTCCGCAGCAGTTCGTCGGTCTCCGATATATCGATGATTCTGACAGGATATGACATTTTATCATGTTCGGAATCGTCTCGGGATATTAAATGGTGCTCACTCATCTATCCTTACGAGCGTGCGGAAGACGTTCTTCAATCCCCAGTCGGCTATCGCGGTAAGTACCGGGATCATGCTCTCCCCCAATTCCGTTAACGAATATTCGACACGCGGCGGTATCTCGTAATATGCCTTACGGGTGATCAGACCGTCCCGTTCCAATTCCTTCAGCTGCTTGGTGAGCATCCTCGGAGAGATGGCGGAGACCTCTTTTATTATGTGATTGAAGCGCATCTCGCCTTTCTCTTTGAGCTTACACAGAATGACAGCTTTCCATCTTCCCTCTATCAGGGACATTGTCGCGTCTATTGCGCAATCTATTCTGGGCGAGTTTAACATACTTATATAATATCACTATTAGTATAAAGATATTAAGTTATGAAAGAGAACTGTTTACGAAGTATTTCACAAATCCGAGGGAGAAATGACCTTTCTGCAGGCGCACAGCCGCGTTTCTTCGGACGCGTATAATTTTTTCACGTCGGTCTCCGTGCCCGGTCTTCCGAGCAATGTCACGCGGCTGTCCGGCTTCTGTTTCAGCACGGCCATCCCGGTCCTTTCCGCGAGACGTTCGGAAAAGTCCAGTATCTCCGGATGGGACGGCATGTTCGCCATCGACAACCGCGTTCTCGAACCGCCTACGAAGACGTAACCCTTAGGTTCTATCAGGTCGGGGTCTGCGATGTTATCGAGTTTCGCATACTCGTCGACCCATCCGAAATTCAGGTCCTTCACGAGCGTATGCCTTACGACGGTCCTCGTATCAAGCGACGGGAATAATTCAAGGGTCCTCATCAGCCGTTCCCAGCCGTCGTCGATCTTCGGCATGCAGGTCTGTCTGTAAACCTCTTTGTTAGGCGCCGCGACGGTCACGTAAAGCTGCCTGGGCAGCACATCGAGCGATGCCAGCTCGTCGGGATATGTGCCGTTGGTGACCATGAACGTTGTCATCTTGCGGTTATGGCATTCCTTTATGAAATCGGAAAGGTACGGATAGCGTATCGGTTCGCCGGCCAGCGAGATGGCCACCATGTTCGGATATTTCGATTCCTCGTACCGTTCTTTGGAGCATCGTTCGTCGCCGTTGAATCCTGTGAGCAGTTTACGCTGATGCGCGATCAGCGAATCAAGCATCTCTTTCGGCTCGCTCCATTCGTTCACCTGAAAGTCATGGCCCTGCACGCGCCAGCAGAACCGGCACATGTGGTCGCATTCGTTTATCGCCGGCGTCATCTGAAGGCATCTGTGGCTTTCGATCCCGTAGAAGTCCTGTTTGTAACAATTGCGTCCGTAGATCAGGCTCTGCCTCATCCAGTGGCACAGTTTCACCGCGGCGTGGTCATTATGCAGACGGTATTGCTGTTTTATCAGTAATTCTTTGTACTTGCTGTCCACGGAGGCACCTCAGAATTGGAAAAGGCTCTTCTGCGACCCGGGCTGCGGTTCCTTCTTCGGATCCTCTTTCTTTGCTGTCTCCGGCTGCGGTTCCTTCTTTGCGGCCGCCGTCTTCCGTGCCGGCTTGGCCTCGGATCTTGTCTCCGGCTCCGGGATGTTCTTCGGATCCGCCGGCATGATATCTCTCACAGCCTTCGAGTCCTCCTTGGCGTCAAGCAGGAACGCGACCTCCTCCGCCTCGAGGTCCGCCAGGATGACCAGCGACCTCGCCAATTCCGGATCATTCCTGAGCATTATCTTCAATGACGGGAGAACGTCGTTGGATATACGCGCGGTGGACGTATGGATGACCGCCGCGAGCTTCGTGCATACGTTATTCTTGATTTTGCGTGTCTCCTTGCTGCGCGACATCTTCATCAGGTACATCGGGAAACGGAACCGTTCGTACGACGGTCTCTCCGAACGTCTGGAAATGTTCACGCCGGCTGACATCATATCCCCGGCGTATGCCCAGAACCTGAAGTACTGGCGTCTCCCGACGCGCCCCATGAACACGTCGGCCCTCGCCAAACGGTCGTAACCTCTCATCAGGTCCCCGCGGTCCCTGAACTCGAACGGCATGTTCTCGTCGATCCACATCATTATGTGATCGGGGGTCTCATCGGTGTCCATCTGCATCCTGCGCGCCTTCATCGGGTCCTTTTCGCGGAATATCGCGTTCATCAGGTCGTAGATGTCCTTTCTCACGATCCTGTCGGATAACTCGCCGGCATCGTCGTTCGTGATCGCATTGCGTCCGAGGGCCAGCGATTCAAGGTTACGGACGGCGGCGCGCATATCGCCGTTCGAATTCTCGGCCATCTTTCTCAGCGCTTCCGGGTCCGCGGTTATATTCTCGGCCTTTGCGATCCTGTCCAGCGCCTTCACTATCTCCGTCACGCGCGGGCGCATGAACGTTATCTGTATCGTTTCTGTTTTTACGGTGTTGCTCTTCTTGGTCAGCGCGTAAAGGTCGTTGACGATCAGCACAACAGGCTGCATCGTGCTCTTTATCAGCTCCGATATCGCCGGCACAGCGCCCTTGTCCTCGCGTCCGAACAGATTGTCGGCCTCGTCGAGGATGATCAGCTTCCGTCCGCCTTCCTTGGTGCTCACGTATTTGCCGTCCTCCATGAACGTATTGAGTTTCGCGCCCTTCAGCGCGATACTCTTTATCGCGTCCCCGTTCCTATGGTCGGACGCGTTCATCTCGATCACGTCCCATTTCATGTCCTTCGCGAGCGCGATCGCCGCCGATGTCTTGCCGATGCCCGGGGAGCCAGTGAGAATGACGGCGCGTTTCGTTGGCACGCCCCTATTCCAGCTCTTCGCCCAGTCGGTGAGCTCAGTGACCGCCTTCGGATTGCCTATGACCTTCGATAAAGAATCCGGCCTGTATTTCTCCGTCCAGTCCTGAGACATCGCATCCTGATAGGGGTGTACGATTAAATGATTGTGTTCTTTCGCCCGCATACGGTATCGAAAGACGCGTCAGAGCATGCCCATGCGGTACGTCCCGTTCTCTTCCGTGACCTTGATCGGGGATGAGAACAGTGCGGACACGTTCTCCGACGTCAGCATGTCATCCTTTTTACCGTCCCCGAATATCTTCCCGTCCTTCATCATTATCACGCGCCGTATGTTCTTGGGTATGTCGCCGAGGTCGTGCGTTATCATCACGATGCCCGTCCCGCTTTCTATCAGCGAATCGAACATCGTTCTGAACTGATTCATGATGACGACGTCCAATCCGGTCATCGGTTCGTCGAGCAGCAGCATTTCCGGCTTCGGGACAAGGGCGCGCGCGATCAGTGTCCTTCTCATTTCGCCGAGCGATAATTTTCCGATATCTCTCGTGATCTTATCGGATATGCCGACGCGCGCCGCCGCATCCTCGGCGGCCGCGACCATGCCGTCCGTTATCTTATGGTCCTTGTAAACATCCATCGTCCTGAAGAATCCCGAGAGTATCACCGCCCCGACGGACACGGAACCGTCGAACCGCGATTGGAGATCGGTGGATACGACGCCCATTTTTTTTCGGAGATCGAAGATATTCCACCGTTCCTGTCCGAAGAGCCTGCATGTCGTCGTTCCCGTCTCATCATAGTACGGCCTGGCGTCGCCCTTAAGGAGCCTCATCAGCGACGTCTTTCCGGAACCGTTCGGACCGATGACCGCGACGCTCTCCCCGATCGGTATACTGATCGTTATATTGTCAAGTATCCGCGCGCCCCCGCGCACCAGCGAAACGTTCCCGAACTCTACGGCATAATTCACGCTGCGTTATCGGACGCGGAGTATTCAATGATTTCTTACGGGCACGGCGCGGGCGGAGGGGCCGCATCCCTGCTGTACCACGTCATGAGCGCCCCGGCGGCGGACAGCAGGAAGCATATGACGAACGAATACCGTACGGCGGTCATGAACTGATCGAACGTGCCCGGTTCGATGACCGTCGTCGTTCCCATCATCACCGATATCATACAGACGACGACGGCAACGGACGACATCATTCCCACCTGCCGCATCACGGATATCAGTCCGGACGCCTCGCTGTAGTTCTTCGCGCTCACGTTGCCCATGATGAGGTTCGTGTTCGGCGACGAGAACAGCGCGTATCCGAGGCCGGTGAACAATAATATGGCGTAAACCTTGGTCATCTCAGCGTCAACGTTCACGGACAGCGTTATCATCATTCCCGTGCCGACGCACATCATGATCATTCCGGCCGTCGTCAGTATGCGCGGATCCATCCTGTCGGACATCCTTCCCGCGAACGGCGTTATGATGGCCTGCACCGCCGGCTGGAGCAGTATGATCAGCCCCGCCGTCCCCGGGCTCATACCGCCGACATCCTGCAGGTATTGGCTCAGCGTGAATATTATGGCGTACGACGATCCGTAGTTAAGGAACGCCGCGATGTTGGATCTCCTGAAGACCTTTCCCTTGAAGAGGCCGACGTTCAGTACCGGATATTTTTCCTTCGTCTCGAAGTTGTAGAACATCACCAGCAGCACAGCGCCGGCGGCTATGAACGCCGGCGACAGCCTGTCGGGCAACGTCAGTATGCCGTACATGAGCGTCATCACTCCGAGACCGTAGAGCATCGTCCCCTTCATGTCGAACGGCTCTCCCTCGGATGTCTTGAAATCCGTCTTGAAGAACATTATCGCGACGAACGCGGCGACGGAGAACGGAACGAGCGAGAAGAATATGCTCTGCCATCCGAACGTCTCCGTAAGTATGCCTCCGAGCCCCGGGCCCATTGAGGCGCCGATGTAGATGCACATGGTGTTCAGCGCCAGCGGCAGACCGCGCTGCGCCCTCGGGTACACCTGGGCGATCATCGAGATGCTCGTTGACGATATGCACGCGGTGCCGATGCCGGCCACGATCCTCCATATCAGAAGTATCGAGAACGACGACGAGAACGGCGACATCAGCGACGATATGAGAACGATGATGATGCCGATGATGAACAGCTTCTTCTTTCCGTAAAGGTCGGCTATCCTCGATACCGGGACGAGGAAGGCCACCGAGGAAAGGAAGAACGTCATCACGAGCCATCCGCGGTCGTGCGCGCTGATGCCGAACTCAAGCGCGATCGAAGGGACCGCGAGGTTGATCATCGACGTAAGCAAAGGGGAGATGAAGCCCGCGATGCAGCAGGCGATGAGCACGATGCGCTTGTCCCTCATCGAAAAGACCTCGCACTCTTTGCTCATATTTCCGCGCAATATGTACGACGATATAAGCTATGCTGTACCGGACAATTAAGAACAACAGTAAAGGAACGAAAGTGGACGCGGCGAGATTTGAACTCGCGACCTCTACCTTGCGAAGGTAGCGATCTACCAGCTGATCTACACGCCCTTAGCCACCGCGAAGAAATGGAAAGTATATAGACCTTTCACATGTCCGCCGCGAATATCAATCGGTTCCCATGTACTGTTCTATCTCGCTCCTGAACTCCTGCGTGTTCGGCAGCCCGAGCTTTGTCAGCGCGGCAGTCATGATGTCCGCGTCGGTCATACCGCCGACGGTGCATTCGATGAGCGCCCTCGTGTACTCGGAATGGTGTATCCATTCGGGCTTCCATTTTTCCGCGGCGTCCCGTTTCCTCACGGCGACCTTCTGTCCCGGAAGCAGCAGGAAGCCGTCGTTCTCCACAGCCTTTCCGAGGTAGATGCATGACGCTATCACGTCCTCGACCTCCTTCTTCATCGCCGGCGTGACCCTCGGGGCGTCCGTCGTCCTCTTGATCCTGTTGTAGATCACGTCCCTGCACACCGGGGCCTCCAGCTCTATCGTTTCGGAAACGATATTGAAGAGCGGCGAATCCGTCTTCGCGTCCACGGATATCTTCGAAAGCACAGACGAAACTTTGTTCCAAAGGCGTTTCTTGGCGCCTTCGGGATTGCTGTACCAGTCCATCGACCAGACGCGGCAGGACTCCCAGCCCATTCTTGACAGCATGAACGAGAACATCCTGTCGCGGTCCCTCGTATAACGCATCCTCTGATACGTCCTTCCGTCGAGGCATATCGCCAATACGAACACATTGGGGTCCTTCGGCGAACAAACCGCGAGGTCTATCCTGAACAATGACGTCCCTATGTTCATCTTCGTCTTCACGCCCTTTGACGCAAGGAACGTCGCTATCGATTCCGCGAGCGGGTCCTTCATCGGCGCCGTGTCCAATTTTGACGTATGCCCGTATTCCGCATATTCAAGGTACGCCTGCAGGGCGCGCACGCCCTCGGGCATGTCCTCGCGCATTCCCATGTCGGCCGATTTGAAATTGGAGAACATGACGCACTGCTCTCTCGCACGCGTCATCAGCACATTCAGCCGTCTCTCGCCGCCCTCGCGGTTGAGCGAGCCGAAGCTCTTGGATAATTTGCTGTCCGTATCATACCCGTAACCGATGCTGACGTACATCACGTCGCGCTCATCGCCCTGTACGGACTCAAGATTCCTGATCATGAACGGCTCGTCGGCGTGCCTCATCATGTTCGCGCGCGCATCGGGATGGCGTTTGAACATCTTCTCGATCTCCGTGGTCATCGCCTTCTGCTGGTTGACGTTGAACGTCGCTATCCCCAGGCTTCTCTGCGGCGTCTCGATGAAATGGTGCCAAACCGCCCTGGCGATCATCATCGCCTCCTTCGGGTTCGTTCCCGTTACGCCGCGTTCGTAGACCGCCGTTCTCACGTACTTGAGCTGCAGCCCCATATCCTCCGGCGGGGGCGACGGCGACGGGCATACCATCAGACGGTCGTCGTAGAACAGACGGTTCGATAATGCCATCAGAGAATCGTGACGGCTCCTGTAATGCCACGACAGCACGCGTATCGGCAATGCGGCGCGGCACAGGTTAAGCAGACTTTCCATGTCGGTGACAACGGCGACGTCATTGGTGCTGTCGCCCTTCTTTTCGAAGAACGACGTCGGCGGCAGCTGTTTCGAATCTCCCATTATCACCGCCTGATCGGCCCTCATCAGCGACCCGACGGATTCCGCGGGCTGCACCTGGGATGCCTCGTCGAATATCACGATATCGAATTTCGTATCGCCGCGGCCGAGGAACTGCGCCACGGAACGCGGCGACATCATGAAGCACGGCTTGATCGACTGGACCGCCTTTCCCGCGAGATTCATTATCTTGCGGACGGACATCTGTCCGTGGCCGCGGTTGAACTCTCCCTTCAGGATCCTTATCTTCTCGTCCTCGTCCAGCATCCTGGATGACGTCATCTTCGCCAGACGGGCGGCGAGCTTCTGTTTGTTAAGGTCCAGTATCGTCCTGTCCAGGACGTCGTGGTCCCTGATGCGCATATCGTGCGCCTCGAACGTGAACGTCTTTAATGCGATCCTTTCGTTAACGGCCTCCGCAAGCAGCGCACCCGAGAAATTCAGAACGAAGGAATCGACCAGGTCCTGCGGGTGTATGTCGCCGGAGCACATCCTCGCCGCCATCTCGGATATCGGCGTATTCTCGAATTTGTTCAAAAGGTCGCAGTAGTTGCTCCACGGCCTCAGCGAGTCCATGTTCGACGAGAGGTCCTTCAGCCATTTCCTTATCGATGCCGGTTTCAGGTCGGCCCGTTCCTCTCTGACGGTGGGGCCGAGGATGCCGTCGATGATGCCCATCGAACGCAGGAGGTCGCCCACGCAGAGATTCATTTCCGCGATCTTCGGCTCAAGCGCGGTGCCCGCCGTTCCCCGTGAGATAAGCAGCGCGGTGGTGTCGGTGAACTTCCCGTTCTTGACGTTCTTTTTCACGGTCACCGTCCAGTCGCGTATCCCGCGCAGTTCGGCGGCGTCGGATGCCGCACCGCGCCATCTGTCGCCGAAGAGGCTCTTCGGGTCGAAGGAGGCGAACGCCTTCAGCTCGTTCTGATACTTCGCCACTTTATCCAGATCGCCGGGTATGTCCGCCTCGGCGATCGGGCCGGAACGGCAGTGGGAATCGAGCATCCTCTTGATCTCTTTCGCCTCGCCGCGGCGCAGCAGGCTTTTCGATGATCTCTCATACCTGGCGGCGACGTCCTTCACGTCGATCTCCAGCATCTTCTCATTGTATTTCGCAAGTATGTCATTCCGGAGCCCCTGTAACGAGAACACGGCGGCGATCATCGGTTCGGTAGCTTTGATGTATCCCTCGGTGTCGTCGTCCATTATCTCTTTTAACGCAACGCCGCCGTATTTCCGCATGCTCTCGCACGTCTCGTTCAATTCCGCTATCTCGGTCAGCGTCTGCGGTACCGCCACGCCTATTATCTTGCATACGTCCTTGGACGATGTGTTCACGTCGTCCAGCCGTTTGTTGACGTTCGCTATGTTGTCGCGGAGCGAGTGCTCGCGGTCCGGGGTGAGGTTGCATACCTTATGGTCCCTCCAGACGTTCTTCTTCACGGGCATGACCTGCGGCATTATGTCCGCGGCGGACCTTAACAAAGAGACGAGGGCGTCCCATTTCTCATCGTCGATATCCCTGGGGCCCTTTATTTCGACGCGTATCGGGTTGCGTCTCCTTCTTTTTATGTTGGCGGTCGCGGATTCGCGCATCCCGATGAGCTGATACGGCGAGAGGCCGCGGTTGCCTATCGGAGCGGATATCGCGCCCGCGTATGCGTCCAGTTCGCTGCGTACGCGCTCAAGCTTGGTGCATTCCTGTTCCGACAGCGGTTCGGTGACCGCCTCGTAGGTCATCGACCTTTCCATTTCCTTCAGGAAGTTCTTACGGTTGGAGTTCTCGCTGTGCAGTTCCAGCACGTAACGGGACAGGACCGCCTCGTCCAGACGTTTCTTGACGATGTTCAGCGCGGCCATCTTCTCGCTCACGAACAGCACGGTCTTTCCGTTACCGAGGCATTCGGCGATTATGTTGGCGATCGTTTGGGATTTACCGGTCCCCGGCGGGCCCTCCACAACAACGGAATGGCCGTCGAGGACGTCCATTATCACATGCATCTGGGACGCGTCCGCGTTGAGTATCGAATATGTGCACGACGGGATATCGCGTTCGGCGCTCTTCTCCACGTTGCCCGTCGGGGGATTGAGGATCTTGTTGACCAGCGGGGAGATCGATGACCAGGCGGACGTATCAAGGTCGTTGTACATCACGGACCTGCTGAAATCGAAAACGTCTATCACGATACTTTCGCTTATGCCGAATTCGGCGCGGCCTTCAATGGACGTTCTGATGGCGTTGATGCAGGCGCGCATATCCGCGACGGTCTCGATAGCATCCAGCGCGGGAACACGGACATTCGATTCCTTAAGTTTCTCGATCAGCGTCGGCGAAACGCAGACATCATCGCCGGACCAGAATATCCTGACGTTGCCGGGGTCGTCGCGTTTAAGGCGGGCCGGTATCAGCACGATCGGCGCCTTGGCGCCGCCCTTGCCCTTCCATACCACGAAGCCCAGGGCGAGGAACACCGTCGTATAACCGAGGTCGTCGAAATCCTCTTTGTAACGCTGGATCAGACGTTCCAGCTTACCGTCGATATCGCTCCGTGAGAGCGATGACCGGAGATCATCGGACCCGGCGGCGGCCATCTTCACGTTCGTGACGCGAAGCCCTCCCCCGTCGATCACAAGTTTTGTGAGAACTTCCTCCATATCGGAATCCGTTATCTGGATCGACCTCTCGTCCTTGATCTGATAGTTCACGAGGTTGTTGGCCTTCCCCAGGTCCAGCAGCTGCGCTCTCAGTTTTTCGATATCGTTGGCAACGTTCTTCGTCACGGTAGTCCCTTCTATCCTCTACGGGGATTGCCGTAGAACATGTATAACCCTTTGCTTCCCGAACTATCGCGCGGACGCGGACAACAGGCTTATATTTCACCGTTCTTTATCTAACGCAGGTGCAAAAATGGTAAAGCTTACAAGCGAGATAAAGGCAGATTTCGGCAAGATAAAGATATTTCCGTTCGCAACGTCATCGAAGGCCGGAGTGCCCAACGTGGCCCCCATGGGGATGATGTCGATACGCGATGATGACGAGACCGTCTGGATAATCGACAACTTCATGCAGAAGACCCTGCAGAACGTAAAGGAGAACCCGAACGCGTCGTTCTATATCTGGTCCCCCGAAACATCGGGCGCGTGGCAGATCAAGGGGACGATAACCGTCGAGACGTCCGGAGCGGACTACGAAGCGGCGAAGGAATCCGCAAAGGGAAGGCCTGCGAAGACATTGCTGAAGATGAAAGTGACTTCCGTGTATTCGGTGAAGCCGGGACCGACGGCGGGCGCGAAGATACTCTGACCCTCACTCCGGTTCGGGCATCATGTACGCCTGCCCGACGGCCATTCCCGCGGCTATCGGTATCAGTATGAAGTACATCGGGTTCGGCGTCGTCACGAGATAGAGCACAACAGCGAGCGCTGTGCCGGTGATGGCGCCGAACACGGCGCTCAGCTTAATCCTTCTTTTCTTTTCCTCGGAGACCAAGCTCACACCTTCTTTTTCAGCGCCTTCTCGGCCGCGGACACCATATTGTCAACGATCTTCGGCGCCCCGCCGACGTAGTTCGCGGGGTCCATTGCGCTGCGTATATCCTTTTCGGACATCACGCCCTTCAGCTTCCCGCATCGGAGCAGTACGTCAAGCAGATGCTCGTTCTTCGAGGACGCGATCATCGACGCCTCACGCAGGATCTCGTGCGCATCCTGCCTTCCGATGCCCAGTTCGGTCATCCGCATCATCACGGGCTCTGCCATGATCGTCCCCTTCGCGGATTCGATGTTGGCGAGCATCCTTTCCCTGTTGACGGTGAGGTTGGCGAACACATCGTTCATCTTGTACAGCATATCATCGACCAATGCGAACACATGGGGCAGTATGAAACGTTCCGCGCTTGAGTTCGAAAGGTCCCGCTCATGCCAAAGCACCTGCGATTCGAACATAGGCGTGACGAAGCCTCTGACCACTCTCGCCAATCCGCAGATGTTCTCCGACTTGATCGGATTCTTCTTCTGCGCCATCGTTGAGCTCCCGACCTGTTTCGCCGGGTCGAAATACTCGGCCGCCTCGGACAGTTCGGAACGCTGAAGGTTGCGTATCTCTGTGGCGTATCTCTCAACGGATGTGGCGATCGTCGCCAGCAGGCATATCAGTTCGGTGTAACGGTCCCTTCCGACCACCTGCGTCGCCGCCGGTTCGTATTCCAGTTCAAGATCGTTCATCACCGCTTTCTGGACGGCAAAGAAATTCTTTCCCAGCGCCGCACCCGTGCCGACCGCACCGGCCATCTTCCCGGCGCATGCCCTAGGAGCTATCTGGATCAGACGTTCCCTGTGGCGCAGCATCTCGGCGACGTATCCCGCTATCTTGAATCCGAACGTTATCGGGACCGCGAACTGCGCGTGCGTTCTCCCGATCTCCAACGTATTGCGTTCCCTCTTTGCCAGTTTCGCAAGCGTCAGCGTGAAAATATCAACATCATCGGCGATTATCCTAAGCGCGTTCTTGATCTGCAGCGCAACGGCGGTATCGACGATGTCGTTGGACGTGGCGCCGAGATGTACGTACTTCCCGGCATCGCCTTTGCATTGTTCCGTCATCGCCTTGACCATCGCCATGAGGTCGTGCCTCGTTTCCTTCTCGATCGCGTTCACGCGTTCGACTGTGACGTATCTCAGATCGGATATCCTCGATATCTCGTCGGCATGCTCCCTCGATATCGTTCCCAGCGAAGCGTGAGCCCTCGCCAAGGCGGCCTCGACATCCATCTGATACTGCAGTCTGCTCTCCTCGGAGAATATCCTCTTCATGTCCTTTCGGCCGTACCGGTAATCAAGCGGGCAAAGGTCGCTCATGTACCGCTTTAAAAATAATCACGTTATAAACTTTCCGCACGCCGAATCGGCGGGATGCTGTTCCCGCCGCCGTCACCGCCGGCCTGCCTGCGCAGACCATCCGTCGGCCGGAGGCATGCCGGATCGGTGCCGTGAACGTCCGTTAATGCGAAAACACGGTCTCGGCGTCCGTCTGAAAATCCCGTCGGCATTTTATATTACGTACGGACGCGTGGTATTAAGGCAAAGTATTATAAACGGCATCTTTATTAGGATGGTTGTTCGAC
Organism: Methanomassiliicoccaceae archaeon; assembly: GCA_031254685.1. Lineage (GTDB taxonomy): Archaea > Thermoplasmatota > Thermoplasmata > Methanomassiliicoccales > Methanomethylophilaceae > Methanomicula. The sequence goes on along the minus strand of JAIRTZ010000141.1, from coordinate 3,225 downwards.
CGCTTACCCCCCTTGCGGTCGTGTTGTACTGAATGTTGAGCGTGGATGTAATGGAAGAATTTGTGGAGGAACAACAACAATCATCTGAAGACCTTGAAACACTGGAGCAGAAACGCAGTATCATGAACAATGATGCCGAGAAGCACAGACGTTTGAGAGATGACCTGAATAAGCAGACGAAAGAATGGGTCGTGAAAAGGGACGCACTGAACACACAGGTGCGCACTCTGATCGAGGATGCCAGCAAGCACCGCGATACCCGTGACGAACATAACGTCAAAGTAAGGGAATCGAAAGACTCCCGTGACGAATGGAACAAGAAGGTCACAGAGCTCAACGATAAGGTTTCAGCGCTCAGAAAGGATAGGGATGCCGTGCCCGAGAAGAGGGCCGAAGGCGATGTTCCGATAAAACAGCTGAAGAAACAATTACGCGATCTTGAATTCACACAGCAGACCAAACCGCTGGAGAAGAAGAAGGAGGACGACCTCCTGAAACAGATATCGCTCCTCGCAAGACAGATCGAGGAGAAGGAGAAGGCATCCGAACAGGGCGGCGAGGTCAAAGAGCTCGTACGCCAGCTGAGGGAGGCTAAGGCGCAGGCGGAAGTTTTCCATAAAGCGGTCTCGGAGCATGCACGCGCGGCGCAGGCGTCGCACGACGACATGATAAGATTGTACGACGAGGCCGATAAGCTTAGAAAGGAAGCGGACGGCGCACAGGAAAAGTTCATTGAGTGCAAGACTCAGGCGGACGAGGAGCACAAGAAGCACATCGAGCAGATCAAGTCCGTCCACGAGATGGACAAGGACGTCGGCGCGATAAAGAACAAGAAGGCCAAGGACCGCAGGAAGAAAGTTGACAACGAGTCCAAGAAAGAGGCGGAAGAGATATTCGAACGCTTCAAGGCCGGCGAGAAACTGAGCACCGAGGACCTTATGGCGTTACAGAAGTCCGGGTACCTCTGACGATTAAAAAAACCACTTAAACACCCTCCTTTATTCTTTTTCTGCGTGTTCCCCAAGCTCGGATGCTCAAATTCCCTCATTTTCCGGGACGTCTTCCGGGCACGTCTGGCATATGGTTTTTATGACCCCCGTTATACTGCGGAACGATCAAAAACATGACGTTATTGAAAATTTTGACCAGTTTCGTATAGTTAAAATAAACTTTATATACCACCCAATTAATAGTGGTTTGTTGGAACAAGGTCCAGTCCCGTAGAGTGCATCCCATCCCTTCTGACTGGCTGGACTCTTTCCAATATCTATTCTCGCAAACGTTTATTATGAAGCAGACACTCTACCGTCAATATGGTATTGGAAGGTCTCGGAAAGTCCCTGAGAAATGTTCTCTCAAAGCTCACAGGGGCGAACAGCATCAATGAACAGCTCATCGACGATGTTGTAAAGGACCTCCAGAGGGCTCTGCTGCAGGCTGATGTCAATGTTCAGATGGTCCTCGGACTTACGAAGAAGATCAAAGAGCGTGCAATGGACGAGAAACCGCCCGCAGGGAAAGGGCCGAAGGAGCACGTTGTGAATATAATCTATGAGGAGCTCGTGAAGCTCCTCGACAACGGCGAAGGTCTCCGCATGGAACCGCAGACGATCATGATGGTCGGTCTTTACGGTCAGGGGAAGACAACAAGCTGCGGAAAGCTGGCGCTGCTGTTCTCCAAGAAGGGTTTCCGCGTCGGCATGATCGCCGCCGACGTTCACCGTCCGGCGGCGTACGATCAGCTTAAACAATTGGGCGAGAAGGTCGGCGTCGACGTTTACGGCGAACCGGGAACGAAGGACGCGCCCGGCGTTGTCAAAAGAGGTTTAGAACATTTCAAAGATAAGAAGGTAATAATAATAGACACGTCCGGAAGGCATGCGCTCGAGGCAGATCTGATCCAAGAGCTGAAGGACGTCGCGGCGGCCGCCAAACCGAAGGAAAGGCTGCTCGTATTGGATTCGCAGGTCGGTCAGCAGGCCGGCCCGCAGGCGGACGCGTTCCACAAGGCCGTCGGCGTGACCGGCGTGATACTTACCAAGATGGACGGCACCGCAAAGGGAGGCGGGGCGCTCAGCGCCGTCGCCAAGACGGACGCAAGGATAGTGTTCCTCGGTGTCGGCGAACATATACGCGACTTCGAGCCGTTCGACGCCAAGAAGTTCATCTCGCGGTTATTGGGAATGGGCGACCTCTCGTCGCTGATCGACATCGCCAAGGAGGAGTTCGAGGGCGACGAAGACGTCGAAGATGCGTCGAAACATATCATGTCTGGAAAATTCACGCTGAAGGACATGTACACCCAAATGGAGGCGGTGACCAAAATGGGCCCTCTGAAGAAGGTGATGAGCATGATCCCCGGCATGAGCAAGATGGAGGACAAGATCGATTACGAACAGTCCCAGGCGAAGCTCAGGAAGTTCCGCGTCATAATGGATTCCATGACCGACGCGGAGATGGAGGACCCCCGCGTGATCAAAGGTTCGCGCATCAACAGGATCGCGTACGGCGCCGGCGTCACGCCGCACGATGTGCGCGAGCTCATCAAACAGTATACGCAGAGCAAGAAGGCAATGAAGAACTTCATGGGCGACCGCAAGATGCGCAAGAAGATGATGAAGCAGATCGGTACCGGTGATCTTGATATATGATCCGATTCGTGGTGATCGGCCACCGGGCGCTGACCACAGGTGATTTTAAACTGGACGACAACGCCGGCGGGGCCGGGAGACTGGACCTGCTGGTGAGATGCGTCAACTCGGCGTTCTTCCTCAGCCATTCCATAAGAACGGACGCGGAATTGTTCCTGATACTCACGGGAGGGACCGACGCGCCGAAGACCGTGCGCTTCATAGGCAGCGAATTAAGATATCTCAATCCCGACGAAAGGAGCACATCTTCTCTTATCAGGAACGCCCTCCTGAAAAAAATCGAGGAAGAGGAAGTAAGATCATCGCCGGGGATATACATATCCAGGATGTCCTTCGAGGACGTGATAAAAATGCTTTCTGAAAAAGGAAAGCCGGTATATCTGAAAGAGGACGGCAATGATGTCAGAGCCGGAAAGTTGCCCGATGACCCGGTCTTTGTGATAAGCGATAATGCGGACCTTACCGAAGAAGAGGAGAATATCGTAATGCAGCATGGCGCGGAGAAGGTCTCCGTGGGGCCGCACAGTCTCCACGCGGACCACTGCATGGTCCTGATACACAATGAGATCGACAG
>JAIRTZ010000070.1 GCA_031254685.1 Methanomassiliicoccaceae archaeon | reverse complement strand
GTGATATCAATGAATGAAATAAAAATATTTTCCAAAAAAAGGGAGGTTGATTAAAAGGTTTGGGTTGTTTGATCTTACATCATTCCGCCGATGCCGCCGAATCCCGGTCCGCCCATGTTCGGGTCGCCCATCGGGTTCATCGGGGGTCCGCGGCGTGACGCGATCACATCGTCGATCCTGAGGATCATGTTCGCTACTTCGGTAGCCGACGTTATCGCCTGCGTCTTCACCCTCAGCGGTTCGACGACGTTCTTCTTCAGCATGTCCGCCGCTTCGCCGGTGTCGAGGTCAAGGCCGTAGTATCTCCCGTCCTTGCCCTTCTTCTCGTGCGCTGACTTCAGCTTTATGATCGTGTCGATGCTGTCGATACCGGCGTTCTCGGATATCGTCCACGGGATTATCTCCATGGCCTTCGCGAACGCCTCTATGGCCAGCTGCTCTCTGCCGCCGACCGTCGACGCATATTCCGAAAGTCTCAGCGCAACCTCGATCTCGGGCGCGCCTCCGCCGGCGACGACCCTGTCGTCCTCCATCGCAAGGCCGACGACGCGTATCGCATCGTTAAGCGCCCTTTCCACTTCGTCCATGACGTGCTCGGTGCCGCCCCTGAGTATTATCGATACCGCTTTCGGGTTCGTGCATCCGGTGATGAATGTCATCTCCTCGCTGCCTACGGTCGTCTCCTCAACAAGCTTTGCTTTTCCGAGGTCCTTTGCCGTCATCTCCGCGAGGTTGCCGATGATGGCGCCCCCGGTCGCCTTTGCGAGCGATTCCAGATCGGTCTCCTTCAGACGCCTGCATCCGAACATGCCCTGTTTTGCCATGTAGTGCTGCACAAGGTCGTCAACGCCCTTCTGACAAAGGACGACGTTCGCGCCCACTGATTTCAGTTTGTCGACCATTCCTTTCAGCGTTGCCTCCTCCTCTGCGAGGAATGCGGCCATCGATGCCGGGTCGTGGATGCTTATCTGCGCCTCGACCTCGGTCTTCTTTATCTCAAGCGGAACGGCGAGCAGCGCGATCTTCGCGTTCTCGACCTTTCTCGGCATGCGTGAGTGGACCCTCTCTTTGTCTATGACGATGCCTTCCACCATGTACGTATCCTTGATCACGCCGCCGACCTTCTTCTCCATCTTTATGTCGTCGACGTTGACCTTTCCGTTGTCAATGACCGACTTCGCGGCCTTTATCACAAGTTCTGCCAGGTAATCTCCCTCGCCGCCGACCGATTTGCCGGTGAGCGCCGTGATCGCGACCTTCTTCACTATCTTATCGTCAGCCTTCACCGCGATCTCCTTCAATACCTCGATCGCCTTTGCCGATGCGAGCTTGTAGCCGTTCGTTATGACCGTTGCGTGAACATTCGAATCGATCAGCGATTCGGACTGCTTGAGCAGTTCGCCCGCAAGCACTACCGCCGACGTGGTACCGTCGCCGCACTCGTCGTCCTGTGTCTTTGCGATCTCGACGACCATCTTTGCGGCCGGGTGCTGAACCTCGATCTCTTTCAGGATCGTGACACCGTCATTCGTGATGACGACGTCGCCGATGGTGTCGACAAGCATCTTGTCCATTCCCTTCGGTCCCAATGTGGACCTTATCGCGTCCGCCACAGCCTTGGCGGCGGCGATGTTGTTGAACTGTGCCTCTTTGTCCTTGCTTCTCTCTGTGCCCTCTTTGAGGACGATGATCGGTTGATTACCGGAACCATACATAGAATGTACTCTCCTATTTCTGAGAGAAACGTAATTTTGTCCTTCTATATATAATTTACCTTAAATCCATTCTAAATATAATTATACGGCGTCGGCCCGCTCAATATTGCCGATAATGGATCTTGCCGATGATACTTATAAGAGAGCCTATGCGCATATGCGTTAACATGGCCACAGGAGAGAAGGCTGCGATCTATCTGTTGTTCGGGATCCCGGGTCTGCTGGCATCGGGCGCGTTCCAGACCGCGGAGGCAAAGGAGGCGGCGCGGCAGAATCCGTTTTACGTGGAGTGCGCCTATCTGGAAGGCGAGCCGCTCGTCCACGGATTCATCAATTTGAGCGATGCCAAGAAGCACGCAGTGAAGCACACGGTCGGCATGTACCGGATGAACGGTCAGCTGAATGACAAAGAGGCGAAGATATTTGAGAAGGGCGGGAAACTTATCGAAAGGGTCATAAGCGGCCTCTCCGAATCTGAATATAACGGGATCAAAGCGGAACGAGAAGCCAAACAGGATAAACCTGCTACAAAGGCCGTCACATCTTTCAGCTGGAACTCTCAGACCAAGTGATCGCTATGGTAATCATACAGCTCGCTCTCGGATTGGCCGCTGCGGGGATTGCCTCCGGGATTGAAAAGAGCAGGGTGGAAAACAGAGCGCGCGAGACCGCTTATTACGTTGAATGCCCGGGGGCAAAATTTCCTCTGGCAGGCTTCAACGACCTGAGCGACGCCAGAGAGTACGCTGCATTGGGGACGGGCCCGGAGGGCACCTCCTGGGAGAAGAAGAGGACGGCGAGGATATTCGAGAGGGATGGGAAGCATATTGAGACATATACCGACGGATCCTCCGTATCAGGATGCAGGGATGCCGTAACGGAATATGAGAGATCGGGAAAAAAGCATGCAGACGCGCTCGCTGAGGCCTACTTCTGGATCGTGTGCGATTCCGTTCCGTATTGTGTATTCTCTCCCGCGGGACGTATCGCCTTAAGTACGCTGAAAGCCGCCAGAATAAATGCCGTAGAGAGCACAAGAGGCCTATACAAGATCAACGGCCAGCTTAACACTATGACGGCGAGGATATTCGAGAGGAAAAAACACATCGAGACGTTCATAAGCGGACTTCCCGAATCGGAATACAACGAGATCAGAGCGAAACAAGGATATAGAGAGGACAAACCCGGAAAGGCCGTCGCGTCATTCAGTTGGGACTCATCCAAGATGAGATGATACCGCTCTTTTTAAAAGACGTCGAATACTTTTATCCCGTTCGCCGTTGCCAATGATCTTATTATTTCCTTCGCTTTCTGCGATCCCTTTATGTTGATCGCGTCCATGCGCTTGGTCAGTAAGTGACGGTCATTCAGCGAATCCAGGTACATGCGCTTCGTTCCCGTTGATGTTATCGATTCGACGAATTCCCTTTCATGTCCTTCCAGTATCGACAGTACCGGGCCTACCAGCGCGTACGTGTCCAATCCCGCCGCCGTCAGTTTTGTCAGTGTGTCCACTCTCCTCGCCGGGCCGGGAGCACCGGGTTCGATGATCTTTGAGATCCTTTCGTCAAGGGTTGTTATCGTAACTGCAACTTCGCCGTCCGTCCCCTGCAGTATCGGAAGGTCGCGCAATATCAGGTCGGATTTCGTGTGAACGTGTATCCTTCTTTTCCTTTCCTTCAGTTTCACGAGGCATTTCCTCGTCAGCTGGAATCTTTCTTCCGCCGGCTGGTATGGGTCCGTGGTCGTTCCTATGCCTATCGTTCCTTTCACAGACATCAGTTCCTTTCCCAAACGGCTCTCGATCCCCGCTTTCACCCTCACGTCGGTCCATTCGTCCCATTCCGTATACGTGACCTCCGGAGCGTAACAGTAAAGGCATCCGTGCTCGCATCCGCCGTACGGATTCAACGCATGATCGATACCCGGGAGTTTTGACGGCGACAATGCCTTCCTGCATTGGACGATCATGTACTTTCCGTCCCATTCGCCCTCCTCCGCGAACTCGAGAAGATTAGAGATAGTCGTCAAGCCTCCTCTGGGTGAACCAATCCTGCAAGATGCCTGAATATTCGATCCATTTCTTCCTCGGGATGTCCATTACGCGGTCAACGTGCTGCAGCGCGGCCTCCATGTTATCGTACTTGTGCGGCCTCGTTTTTAACGCCGCTCTGACGTTCTCGCGGACATTCCAAACGCCCACCGGCATCACGTACCCGGAGTGCGCCTCCCTGAATATCACCGCGCCCGCCTGTTTGCGTTCCCTCATGAGCAGCTCGTTGATCGCCATCCTCGCCGCGTAGTAGCAGCCGCCGATGTGCGCGTAATCCTTGCGCCCCTCGTAGAACTCGTGGTCCGATATCATTTCGATGTCGCGCCCGTTGGGATTCCACGTGGTGTTCGGATACCAC
>JAIRTZ010000143.1 GCA_031254685.1 Methanomassiliicoccaceae archaeon | reverse complement strand
AACGGGGCAATCGAGTCCCAGCGTATCGACGCATGCCGAAATGAGATCGTCACGTATCTTGTCGCGAGGATGCTGCAGATAGCACAGACCCTCCACGCATTTCAATTGACCCAGCGTGTCGATGATCAGCGGCGAAATCTCTTTGATGGGTTCCAATTCTGCTATCACGCGTCCTCCGCCGTCGGGATAGAATCCGCGGTCCACGATCTCCAGTCTCGCGTCGATGCCCATGCGCTTCATCAGCGGGAACAATATCTGCTGATACGAGTCGATCGGAGGCGCCCACATCACGTTGGTGCCGCCGCGCACATCGATGCTTACTTTCTCGCGGTGATTCCGGCCGGCGAGCATGATCGCTTGCAGCACAAGGCTTATGCTTCCTGCCGTACCGATATCCAATTTGATGTCGGACACCTGTTTCGTCCCGGGTTTGAACTGAAGTTCGCGTGATCCCGGATGGTTGCCGATGACCTCGGAACCGGTCATATCGGCGACAGCCTTCACGGCGACGCAATGCTGCTTCGATAAACCGTTCGTCGGACGGTTCTCGCGTATACGTGTCAGACGGGCCTCTATGCCGGTCAGTGCGGACAACGCGACGGAAGAACGCACCACCTGCCCTCCGCCCTCTCCCTTGGAACTGTCTATCTCCAGCATACGCGCTCGCTTCCGTATAGACGGCGCAACGTATAAAACATTACAGAACCAGAACGGAAAAACGAATGAGCATTGACGGGATGCCGGCGCCGTAAAACCGTTGAACGAAGTGCGATCGCCGGGATTCGAACCCGGGTCAGTGGCTTGGGAAGCCACAGTCCTGACCACTAGACTACGATCGCAGTAAAGAGAATGGTGGGCTCAGCCGGATTTGAACCGGCGGCCTTTTCCATGTCAAGGAAACGTCATAACCCCTAGACCATGAGCCCGACCGGCATGAGATAGGTTCCATGTTATTATACCTTTTTGTGCCCGTGAGATATAAAAAACAGTATACCGCAACGACATCCAGTAGACCGTTCTCAGGAAAGGAAATGCAAAACGTATTAATCGGATAAGTGGTTTGCACGTCCATGAAAGAATTAAAATTGTTCACGAAGGACAACTGCGGAAAGTGTGAACACGTGAAAGAAAGGATGCCGAAGGGATTAAAAATTCAGATAATAAACGCCGATACCGTTGACGGACTTGCGGAGGCCGCGTTCTACGAGATCGTGGAAAAGACATTCCCCGTGCTCGTGGTCGGTGACGAGGTCGTATGCGGAGCGCTTCCCATATTGGAGAAGCTTAACTCGATCGCGGGACAGAAATGATAACGCTCGGCATCGAGGGAACGGCGCACACGCTCGGTGTGGGCATTACCGACGAAAAATGCAATGTTTTAGCTAACGTGATAGACATGTACAGGCCGCCCGAGGGAGGCCTGCATCCGCGGGAAGCGGCAAATCATCACGCCGATTCCGTATCAGCAACGATATCCAAGGCGCTTTCCGATGCGAAACTGACGTTAAAGGATATAGATCTCGTTTCGTTCTCGAAAGGCCCGGGGCTCGGACCGTGTTTGAGAGCGGCGGCGACCGCCGCGCGTGCGTTATCCGCCCGTCTCGGAATTCCGATAATAGGCGTGAACCACTGCGTTGCGCACGTTGAGATCGGAAACGCGACAACAGGATGCAAAGACCCAGTTCTTCTGTATGCATCCGGCGGCAATACGCAAATAATCGCGTTCGCGAACGGAAAGTACAGGATCTTCGGAGAGACGCTTGATATCGGAATAGGCAACATGTTCGACAAACTCGGCCGGGAGCTGGGATTGGGATATTACGCCGGACCGACGATCGAAAAGTTGGCGAGGGACGGAAAACAATTGCTTGACATCCCGTACTCGGTGAAAGGGATGGACATGTCATTCTCGGGGATACTCACTGCGGCAGTAACATTCAGGAACAAAGGGCACAGTCTTGAGGATATTGCGTTTTCCGTACAGGAGACGGCGTTCGCAATGCTTGCCGAAGTTACCGAGAGGGCAATGGCGCACGTCGGCAAGCACGAAGTGCTTATGGGCGGCGGCGTGGTCCAGAACGCAAGGTTAAGAGCGATCGTATCGCAGATGGCGGAAGAACGCGGCGCAAAAATGTACGTCCCCGTTCCTCGGTTATGCATAGATAACGGAGCAATGATAGCGTGGCTCGGACACCTGATGCACGCATCGGGCGTGAGAATGACGATCGACGATACAAAAGTGGAACAGCGGTTCCGTACCGACGACGTTAACGTGACGTGGCGCTGAATTGTTCGCCGATGATGCGGTCCAACGCCTCCAAGAATAATTTTTCATTCCCCGGCGGGAACCATGCGCCGCTCGCTATCTTGTGCCCGCCTCCGCCTCCGCCGGCGAGTTCGCCCGCTTTTCTCATGGCGAATGAAAGATCGACGCCTTTGTTCAGGATCGCGTGAGTGCATCTCGCACTCGCTTTCGTTATATTGTCGGATACGCTGTATCCCACGGTGGGACGGCGGCCGTCGCCGGTGAATCTCATCAGGATCTCGCACAACGTTCCGGTAAAACCGGAAGAAGCGTTCTCGAAGCATCTTATGTTCGTTCGTTCTTCGATGCCGCGTTTATCCATTTCGGTAAGCGCGTTGACGATCATATTCCTCATTTCGTTATCTTTCACTATCGCGTCGGATAAACATTTTTTATCCCCTAGTCCCAACCCAACGGCGACGCCGCCGGCGCCGGATTTGCCGCACGAGTTGAGAAGAGAAGCAAATGACGCAGCATCCATTTCCCAGTCCTTCAGCGCATACGAAGGGATGCACAGCTCTTCCATCACGTCTTTCGATACATTCTGTTTCAACAGTTTCGCGGCAATGAGTGATGACAGTTTTCTTCTTTCCGCGTCATTGAGGTCCGCCGATCTCGTCGATGCGACGGACGCATCCCTGAGCAACGCAGCAACGCCTTCTGCATTGCCGCTGACGCCGCGTATGTACGGTTCCGTCGAACGGTACAATGAACTGACCAATTCGCCTTCGGGTATCAGCGATCCCTCTTTCGTCGCAATAAATCCTTTGCGTCTTCCTTCCGCGAACAGATATTCATTGATCCCCGTAAATCCTTTCAGATGCTGTTTGTCGCCGACAATGCCGGCGAACGCCACCTGAACAAGATCCCAGTTCCTTTCGTTCACGGCTATCGCGAACAGGAACGAAACGGATGCGCCGCACCCTCCGTCCTGGCCGTCGATGCCGAACGAATGAGGATTCGTGTAATGTATCCTTTTCGGCTCCTCGGAGCCTTTGTGATGATCCAGAACGATGATGTCGGCGTTCATGCGATCGAGCCTTCCGATGTATGAGGCGCCCATGTCCGCTATGATGATGCACTTGGAACCGCAGGTCTCGATCTCTTTGATCGTTTCGTCATTCAATGTGCTCAGTAACGAAACGGTGAAAGACTTACCGCAGCGCATCATCGTTTTAGCGAGTATTATCGCCGCCGATATGCCGTCGGCATCGTGATGCGAGAAGATGTGAACGTGATCGTGCGGAACAATAGCATCGGCTGAATAAGATAAATGTGAAAAAAGTTTGAGGACGAGGTCGTCCATGGATATGCCTCTTACTTCAGCATTATCTCTGCTGTCTTGAGCGAGTATTTCCAATCTGCAGGCAAGACACCGTTATCCTTGTAATAGTGTTCCAGTCTCCTGATCTTGGATTCGATCAGCTGCAGTCCTCTCATGTTTGCGTGGTCGCCCTTGTTCATCCTTACGTGAACGTTGAGCGCGATCGCGCGTTTCATAAGACTTGAGAGGTCTTCGGGCAGCGCGGGTGCGACGCCCCTTTCTTTCATTATTTCCGTTATACATTTTCCTGTCAGCAGTTTGACGTCCGGTATTCCGTGCTGGTCCCTCAATATGAGACCGATCCTTGCGGATGTGAAACCGTCCTTTGCCATTTTGACTATGAGGTCCTCCGCCTCGGCGGCGCTTACGGATACCCATGCGGGGTTCTCCGAGACCATCGGGCGTGCTGAACACGATCTTCCTTTTCTTCTTGCGTGCATTCTTGCCATTACTGATCCTCCGAATCATT
>JAIRTZ010000086.1 GCA_031254685.1 Methanomassiliicoccaceae archaeon | reverse complement strand
GCGGCCGGCAAGCAGACGTGGGAGCGTATCACGACGAAGATCACATCGCTTCAGGCCGGCGGCAAGAAGGCGGACATCGTCTACCCCGGAGGGCTGATCGCGATAGGCACGGGACTGGACCCGGCGATAACAAAATCCGACGGGCTCACCGGAAGGATGATCGGAACGCCCGCGCTTTTGCCGGACGTCGTTCACGACTTCAAGATGAAAACGATACTTTTGGAACGTGTCGTCGGTTCCGCGGCGGACCTCAAGGTCGAGGAGATCAAGAGCAGCGAGCCGCTGATGCTGAGCATCGGCACCGCGACCACCGTCGGTGTCGTGAAGAGCGCGCGCGGAGGTTCCGCGGAGGTTGTGCTGAAGATCCCGGTATGCATCATGAAGGGTCAGCGCGTCGCGATATCAAGGCGCATATCCGGTAAGTGGAGACTCATCGGGTACGGTATAGTAGAGCAGTGAACATGCAAACGATAGTTTTAGACACGAACGCATTGCTGATGCCGTTCGAGATGCACATCAACATCGATCTCGCGCTGGCATCGCTGCTCGGCGACGTCAGGATAGTGGTGCCGGGGCCGATGGTCGGCGAGCTGAAGAACCTTGACAGCAAGCACGCCAGGGCGGCGCTGATGCTCGCCCGCAAGTACGAGATATTCCAGACGGACGCGTCGGGCGATGACGCGGTGCTTGAAGCGGCGCTGAGGCTTGACGCATATGTTCTGACGAATGATAAAGAATTAAAAAGAAGGCTGAGGTCGCTTCGGATCCCGATCGTTTATCTGAGGTCGAACCATCATCTCGTGGTTGAGACGATCAGTTGAGCGGCGCCGGGCATTCGTCCTCGGAGGTCGACGGTTCTTTTCCGAGCTCCTTCAGTTTCATCATTATTATTTCTTTCCCGAACGCGCTGGACGCGTACACCGGTATCTTCGTCCCGGCCTGCAGCAGCGCCCTCTTTTTGGCGACCGTCCGCAGACATTCGGAGGCGCATGCCGTTATGACGTCGCAGGAGTCGAACATCCGTTCCGCATCCGCCGGCGACGTGCCCGTTGTGTGCACCGCGAATATCGCGACGTTGTCGCCGAACGCGTTCCGTATGAGCACCGCCTCGTTTGCTTTCGTGACGGTCACGCCGACCTTCCCGCATCTCATGGCGAACGCCTTTGACACGCCCGCGAACTGATCGATGGCGGCGGTGTCGGGATCTAATATACGATATCTTCCGATAACGTCGATCACTTCGTCGATGGGCTCCGTTTCGACTATTCCCGATATACGGCCGCCCAATCCCTGAACTATCTCCGGATCGTCAAGCACGCACGTCCCCGTGCCGTCCGCGACTATCACCGCGGCGTCAAGCATTTTTTTGTCGAGGGCCATGCTCAGCAGTTCCGAAATTCCGAAGCTCAGGAAATCCTTCATGCGCACCTGACGCGACGAAGTGCACATCCCGAAGGTCGAGATGCGGAACTCCATGTTCGTCCTTATCGTTTCGTCATTGAATTCGTCGATGTTCCGGTATTTTTTGAACAGAGGGCAATATTTCACCCTTGATTCGCCTATCTCTACGACCTTGCCGTCCTCGATGACTATCCGGGACATGCCCAGCGCTTCCATGACGTGCCTTGTCATTACTCTACGACCTCTGCCCTTTCGATGATCACATCGTTCACGGGAAGGCTGTTCCTTCCCACGTACACGCCGCCGATCCTGTCGACCGTTTTCATATCCGCGACCTCGCCGAACACCGGATGGGCGCTCGGCGTCCTGTCGTCATCCCAGTCGAGATAATTGTTGTCGACGAGATTTATAAAGAACTGGCTTCCGCCGGAGTTCGGCTGGCCGGTGTTGGCCATCGCCACCGCTCCGCGGATGTTCGAATGCCCCTTGACGAATTCGTCCTGAATGTTATATCCCGGGCCTCCCATGCCGTTGCCGTCCGGACACCCGCCCTGTATCATGAATCTTTTGACGACCCTGTGGAAGATCGTCCCGTCGTAGAACCCTTTTCTTACAAGATCTTTGAAATTACCGGCGGTTATCGGCATATCGTCGTACAGCGCGATGACGATGTCGCCCATGTTCGTATGCAGTATCACTTTTGACATGAGATACGGATGCGCATCACAGTAAATACTTTTTCCCCGCTCATCCGTATATCCTGGAAACGGCCTCGTCGCCGCTCACGTTGATCTCCGTCAAAGCCTCCACATATTCGTGCACATACCGTCTGAGGTTCCATATCCCGTACACGACGACGAGGGCGACCAGCGCCACAACGATGGCGACGGCGATGAGCACATCGTTCTCGTACCCGGGGTAGAACGCCATCACGATCAGCATCACGATCGCAATTTCGGAATGCAGCATCGCCTGTCTCAGCGTTCCGAGCCGTTCGATCTCGTCGCTCAGGAGCGCCGTATAATTCAGCGGGCTGTTGACGGTGCTCCATTCGTCCATCATCTGCTTCGATACCGAACCTTCCTCAAGGTCGTCGACCGACCTCAGTATCCGGTACCGGGCCAATAATTTCGCGGAGGCCCTCACAGCCAGTATGATCGTGGGCGTCGACAGGATGATAAGGAACAGCGCCACGACGATCAGGGCGCTGAACAATAGGTCGGCGGGGATAGCTGCAGGCATGTATCACGTTGCATGCAGTCACATATATAATTACTTTCTATTCGTCGAATAGAACGGGAGAGGAAAGGGAAAGATGGGGAAAAAGTCCTTATTTTCCCATTTTTATCACTTTCGCTGCGCCCATTCCCTCGGAATAGTACGCAACGTCGAACTCCACCTTGAAGTGCTTGAACTTCATCGCGCCGGAGTCCATCATCTCCTTGAACATCGGATATCTGCGCACGAGCTCCTTGTTGTACTCCTCGACCTCTCTGGGCCCGGCGTACGTGACGGTGCCGTCTATCGCCATGAACACCGGCATATTGCCGACGGTCATGCTGACGCGCGGGTTCTTGGACAGGTTCCTTCCCTTGATCGATTCCGGGTCGGTGGCAAATACCATCGTGTCGCCGACCATGATGTACTCCATTATGGACGACCGCGGTTTGTCGTTGTGGCACGTAGCCAGGTTCATCATTGTGTTCGTCTTCAATAACCTCATAACTTCTTCCATGGGCTGGTCTCCGAATATGTATCGCACAAGGTAGTTAATACATTTGACGCCACGGGCACGAGGAGAATGAAATATATGCACAGCCATTCGCAACGGATGTTGACGGACGAGTACGTTTCGCAGAAGTTCAGGGAAGGCATCGACTGTTCGATG
>JAIRTZ010000062.1 GCA_031254685.1 Methanomassiliicoccaceae archaeon | reverse complement strand
TTGTAATCGGCGTTAGGATAAGTAATATATTACGTTATCGATACTGAACAGGAACCGTCTCGGTTCCTGACAGATTTGAGGGAGGTTTTATGAAAATGACCGTAAAGAAAGCGCAAGCGATGCTTGTGGCAACAGTAATGGTTACCGTTTCCTTATCTTTTCTAGCTGCCGGTATTTTGAACGACGGCGGGAATTCATATCAAAACGATAGCGGAGCAGTATTAGGAGCACCGTACAGCGGAGGGTCCGGAGCGGAGGGCGACCCGTATCTCATATCGACGCTCGCCGATCTGAACGCATTGTCCTCCGCGGTATACGGCGGGGACAGCATGAGCGACGTCTGGTTCAGGATGACCGGGGACATAAGCATCCCGGCATTATCTCCCCCGCCGATGGCCTCCTCCGATCCGGGAGCGGGCACAATGGTGTATTCGGGGGCATTTTTACCCATAGGCTTTGATTCCAGGCCGTTCCGGGGCGTGTTCGACGGCAACGGCTTCAGTATAACGGATCTGACGGATCTGGGATACATCACGAATGTCTCATCGCAGACCACATACATGGGCCTGTTCGGCTATGTGGGAGCAGGCGGTGTTGTAATGAACCTGAACATGGCCTCCACATGCGCTGTGACAATGACGGTCGCGGGCCCGACCTCCGATACACTGAAGGTCGGAGCGGTCATCGGGGCCAACAAAGGTACGGTGGACGGCTGCATCAACTACGGCAGCGTGACGGTGGACCGCACATACGACGGCGCAAGCGACCCGGCGAGGCGGGAGTGCAACATCGGAGGCATCGCGGGGTACAATGAGGCGACGGGGTTCATCGAGAATTCGCAGAACATCGGCGCGGTGTCCCTGACGTTCGACGGAGGGGCAGGCACATTGATAGTGGCCCAGGCGGGCGGGATAGCTGGATGGAACAGCAACGGAGCGACGATCTACGAGTGTAACAACAGCGGCGCCGTGAGCTCCGAGGCAAATGCATCGTCGATCGTATCAAGCATCGTCCACAACCGCGCCGGCGGCATAACCGGGCTCAACTTCGGAGGCATCATATATGATTCCGACAACGCCGGCAATGTGAGCGCGTCATCCACGGTGGCGACATCCCCGGGCGGCGCCCCGCGGGCGGAAGTGTTCGCAGGAGGGATCGCGGGACACAATGCGAACATCGGTTCCGCTTTGGGCACGATCAAGAATTGTTATAACGACGGCTCTGTTGACGGAACGGCCGCTCAGTCGGGAGGAACGAATTCAACATGCGCGCTGGAGGTCGGCGGCATCAGCGGGCAAAACGCGGGAATAATAGAGGACTGTTACAGCACAGGGGCGGTGACCGCCGCGGCCTCCAACACGGTATACGGGATAGGCGCCGGCGGTATCACGGGGGTCTTGTACGATCCCCAGGCCCTGACGCGGAACTGCTACAATACGGGCAGCGTATCGGCAGTGAGCACCGGCACCAATATCAAATGGTTCTACGGTGTCGGCGGCATCGCCGGCGACCTCTTCGGAGGCGGTACGGTCGCGAACTGCTTCAATCTGGGAGACGTCTCCATGGACTCTGTCCTGCCTGCGGGCGATCTGGGAGGGGTGGCCGGTACCAACGACGGCTGCACCGTCATCGACTGCTACTGGTTCGAAGACGCCGATCAGACGATCAACAGTGATCCCCGGGCGGGCGCCGGCATAGGTTCCGGTCCCGGCGGGGCAACGATGTTCGACGCGGCCCACACGCTTGACGGGGCGCCGATAACGGTCGAGGGCGTCGAAGTTTCCAACCTTCTGGACGCCCTGAACGCCTTTGTCGATGCGCACCCCGGACTGAATGCATGGAAGGAGCTCGGTACGGCGAATGACGGATTCCCGATATTCCTGACCGATTATCACACGCTCTCATTGGGAACGGCGGACAACGGAAGGATATACTGGTCGCTGGACGGCGAATCGTTCGCAAGACTGACGTATCCCGTCGGCTTCCTGCCCGGGACAACGGTATATCTGATGGCGGCATGGGACGAACCTTATGAGTTCCGGTCCTGGACCGGGACGTTGTCCGGATCGGAGAATCCGACAAGCATCGTGATGGACGCCGACGCCGAGGCGGGCGCACTCTTCGAAGAGCCTGCGTCCCTTCCTGCGTCCCTTCCGATCACGCTGATCGCCGTAACTATCGCAATGCTGGCATTGGTACTGTTATTGCTGATCGGCGGTATCGCTGCGCGCGGCAAGCGATGACGCCGCAGAGAGTGATCCGATGCGATCGGTATGACGGGGTCCTGAGACAGGACACAAAACGGGCTTCGGCCCGTCCTTTTTTCTTTTCCGCATCATCTGCGTGTCAGTTGCGAATCGACAATAGCCTCCTGCTGAATGTGAAATGACGGTGAAATGACGGTGAAAATGCCCGTTCGGTGTTCCTGATATCCGGGGATCCGGGCCGTTCCTTCCCATCCATCGCTGAATGGCGGACAATTCGGAACGGACACGGCGGGACGTGTGCCGCAGCGCCGCATTTGTCCTCTCCCGGAGGCGCCGCCGACGCTGTCCCGCGGCATATTTTTTGAACGCTGGCTCGCCTTTCGGCGTGCCGATCCCGGCGGCGGACGGCGGGAGCCCGCGGGGCGGACGCGTTTCCGAAAATACGAGAATATTAATAGCATAGGATGTTCGCGCGTAATAAATAGGTACATATACCTTGGCCTATATTTGGAAACCAAGTGGTGAAATCCATGAAATCGGGGAAAATTGTATCAATCGCGATCGCTACACTTCTCTGTATCGGGTTTGTTTCCATCTTCGCCAACGACAACGCGGCGGCTGAAGAGGATACGTTACAGGAAGGGTTTGCGTACGGATTTTTGTTTAAAATAGATCAGGGGACGATAGATGACGCTCTCGGAGAGAACCTGAAAGCGTTACTCAACGAAAAGCTCGAAGAGATTATCGAAGATGCCGGCGGCGATATTATCGACAAGCTGGTCTTCAACAAGCTGGACTTCAACTTCGTTTTGGCGGAGTACATGGAAGTTGTCAGAGCGAATGATGACGGATATCAGATCGACTACGGTGCCGGGATCGGCGGAGGATTCGCTGTAGAGGTCACGGTCGGCGCAATGCTGCCCAAGGCGGGAACGTATGACATGAACGATGACGTTCCCGATGACATGATGGAGATGAGGGATGTCAAACTCGCTGCCAGCGCATCCGCGGGCCTCGCTGTCTTCCTGTCGATCGAACTTGACGCGGACGGGGAACTTGTGAGCATCAGCATGGATGTTTACCTCAGAGCGGAAGCGACCGTAAAGCTCGGGTTCTCGTTCGAGTTACTGGACGATGACATGATCAAATGGAGCTACAACGAGTCTGTGTTCTCGGTAGGATTCAACGCCGCGTTCTCTCTCAAGCTCTCGTTCTGTCCGAGCGAGGAGTACGATGACGAACTCGACATTTCCGTTGACAAACTGAGCATCACCGGCAAAGTGACCGTCAGCGACGACCTGAAGAAACTCGTCGACATGGCATCCGGAGAGGAAGGCGTCATCGACAGCCTCCTTAACCTGCATGTTGAGGGACTCATACTCATGGAGAACGGCGAGCTGAAGGTCAACGACCTGCTTGAGCACGTGGACATCAACGAGATGATCGGCGGCCTCGCGGTAGCGAACCCGGGAGACCTCAGGGACGGACTGACCGCGATATCGGATCTCGACCTCTTCGACATGCTGATGGACAGCCCCGCCGGCGAGATCATCAGCACCCTGGGACTGGAGGACTTCTTTGAGGGCCTCAAGTCCGGCGAGCTCACCAAGGGCGAGCTGAACGACATAAAGAACGCGCTGAACGACATAAAGACCGGCGGCGAAACCAAGAAGGGGCTCGACCTCCTCCTGGTCCTTGCCGTGGTCCTGGTGCTTGTCATCGTCATACTGGCTGCGATCTTCATCGTCAGAAGCAAGAACAAGGCTTAAACAAACACAGGGCCTCACGGCCCTTCATTTTTCTTCTTTTCTTTTCCTTGCCCGCACGCATCTGCGCGAACGCTGTATTTATATGTAAACAAATAATACACCATCTCATGCCTCTTGAGGATGTATTTAAGGACAGCTCGTTGGTGGCGATCATCGCAGGCGCGATAGGCCTGATAATGATCTTCGTCAACAGCCCCGTGGGCCTGCTGTTACTGGGATTGGTGGCATTACTGATTGGTCTGGTGAACTACCTGAAGAACAACAACGATCTGCTTGCGCTGATCGCTGCGATCTTCGGTATCATTGTGATCATATGTGCCATCTGGAAACTCATGTGACGGACCGACGGTAAACTTCTTTCCGCTTTATTTTATCGATATTAAATGTTACCGCGAAGAACCCTTTGCACACCTTCCGACGCGTCGATGACCTTTCGTTCGTTCAGCGTCTTGATCTTACGGTCCTTCATCACGATGTCGCCCTGGCATATCACCGTTTTAACGTTAAGCGCGTTCGCCGAGTAGACGATGTTCGATATTGTGTTCTCCGGAAGCAGCGGCCTGAGGTTCGGCGCCTTCCCGTCCAGTATTATGATATCGGCGTATTTTCCCGGCTCTATCGATCCCAGGTCCTTTCCCATGCCTATCGCCCCGGCGCCGTTGACCGTCGCGATATCGAGCAGCGTCTGCGCGTTCGTGACGGACGCGTCCCATCTGCTCGATTTCTGCAGAAGGCCGAGTATCTTCATCTCTGAGAACATATCGAGACTGTTGTTCGTTGTGCTCCCGTCCGTCCCCAGCGACACGTTCACTGAGTTCTCGGTCAGCTCCGGTATCGGCGCCACGCCGCCCGTCGCCAGTTTCATGTTCGACACGGGGCACGACGCGATGGACATGCCCGTCTTTCCCATTGTTCTCACTTCGTTCATCGTCAGCCATGCGGAATGCGCGGCTATCGACCTTTCCGAGAGCACACCGATGTCGTTCAGCCATTCGGCCGGTCTTCTGCCTGTTTTTCGTTTATGCTCGTTCACTTCCGACCGCGTCTCGGAAAGATGGAAATGCAGCGGGACCTTCAATTCATCCGACAGCCGCTTCGCGCCTTTGCATGTGTCCTCGCTGCATACGTAAACTCCCTGCAATCCCACGCCGGGCCTGCTCTTCCTCATCTTTTTGTGCGAGCCGCAGAATCTCCTGCAGTTGTCCAGCGGGTTTCCTTTTTGAGTGGTGAACTGTTCGTCCAGGACGCACCAGCAGAGTATCCCTCTGATGCCGGCCTCCTCGGTCGCCTTCGCTATCACGTCCTCGGAATAATAAAGGTCCACGAACGTCGTCGTCCCGGAACGTATCATCTCGGCGCAGCCGAGTTTCGTGCCGATCGCGATGTCATTGTCCGTCCTGTCCCTGTCTATTGCAAACACCCGGTCTAAAAAATCCGGGAACCGCAGGTCATCGGCCATTCCCTTCATCACCGACATCGCAACATGCGTGTGCGTGTTGATGAGTCCCGGCATCACAATATCGCCGGACGCGTCGATCTCCGTGTCCGCGGACCCTTTGAACACAGGGCCGGCGGAGATTATCCTTTCGTCCTTTACGACCACGTCCCCTTCGATTATCCTTCGCGACGCATCCTGCGTGACGATCCGTGCGCCGCGTATGACCGTTATCATGAACGTCCATCGGTTTGCGGATATTAACCGTTTGCTTACGGTATGACGGACAATGCCAAATATCCGAACGCCATCAAGCGGACAATGAGCACAGAGCTTAC
>JAIRTZ010000030.1 GCA_031254685.1 Methanomassiliicoccaceae archaeon | reverse complement strand
GTCGATGACCACATGCATGGCGACCATATCATCACGGCCGGCGATGTTCATCACGGTGGGGCCGGCGACACCGGGGAATAACCTCTGCCCCTCGGCAAGCTTCGCCTTTGGGATGTCCGCCATAAGATACTTCTTGTTCTCGGCGACGATGACGCTCCGTATCGAGTTGACGACGCCGTTCACGGCGTCAGCCTTGCTCTTCACTGCTTTTTTGTTACCGATGATGATCGCCTGCGATTCGAGTATGTCCTCTATCGCGGTCAGCCGGTTCGTCTTCAGGGTGGAGCCGCTTGAGACAAGGTCCACTATGATATCGGAAACGCCCATGTACGGCATTATCTCGGCGGCGCCGGAAACGTTCACCACCTCCACCTTCTTCTTTTTCGACGCGAAGAACTTTTTCGTCAGGTTGGGGAACGACGTGGCGACCCTGCAGCCGTCCCTGATGTCGCTCACGCTCTTTATCCCGGATGCCTCCGGTACCGCGACGGAAAGGCGGCAGTGTCCGAAATCAAGGTTCAGAAGGCATTCCGCATCCGCCCCGGCCTCGGCCAGCTGGTCCGCTCCGGTGATGCCTATGTCTATCGCCCCGCCCGCGACGAACCCAGGTATGTCCTGGGCGCGGACGAACATCACTTCGATATCCTGGTTCCGAACGTTCACGTACAACCGTCTCCCCCATCCCTCGCCGAGATCCAACCCGGACATCAGGAGCAGTTCCACGGCCCTTTCGTTCAATCTCCCCTTGTTGGGGACCGCCATCTTGAGTGTCATTCTATCCTCTCGTACCCGTCTATATTAGGAAAGAATAAAAAGTTGCCGAAACGGGACCTCCGCGGGGACCGTCCGAAAACCCCCGCAGGACCGGCGCGGGCCCGGAAAGGCGGACGTCTCCCGGAGGATGCGGGACATGCCGCCGGAGGGCGGGATCGCGGTCTGACGGGAACATTTCGGACACGGAACGGTATACCAGGTATCGTTTTGGAAACTTCTCGCCAATTTACCACCGTTTACTTTATTACTATATAACGCCTTACGACTTTCAGACACTTGGCGATGAAGAGGAACGGATTCGCCGTACGATTATCCGGACAGGAAGGGAGTGTTGGGGCAGAACATCCGTCCGGCCGTATCGAGATGTCTGCCATTGCGGTCATGCTTCGGAAAAGGGGAGGAGGTTCCGGCCGGAGCGGCACGCGGAGATGGCAGAGAGCGAGATACGAATGAACCGACCAGAGCAAAAACAAACAAGGAGAGGAGTTCCCCTCCCTCTCCTGTCTTTCCTCTTCTGACGGTCAATTTTCGTTCAGTGACACGTTCTGTCACGGCCGCGGGGAAAAAAGCGCTCCGGACGGGGAAATGGTTCATATACAACATAAGCAATCGAGGGTACGTTACCGTTTCGGAGGACATGGTACATATGCAGTCTGGATCTGGGTCTGCCCGTTCAAGGGAAACACTTCTGCGCAATGGCGAGACCAAGGTCTGCTTTGCATTTTTCTTTTGATTGACGTGCCTTTACCTGCACGTCCCGATTCGAAATGGCTGACTTAGGAGTTGACTTGAAAATGATAGCAAACATGGACCCGTACATCTTTTCCGGATATGTGATCGCCGTAGTGGCGACCATAGCCTGTCTTGTGTACGCGTGGATAAAACGAGACAAGGGTGAGGACTGATGGAGAATACACTGATTTTGATATTCACCGCGGTCCTCTTCGTCCTGGCGACGATATATCTCGGATGGTATGGGCATAAACATACCAAGGACAATGAGGAATATTTACTCGGACGCAATAAGGCGCGGCCGGTCATAATTGCACTGTCGTACGGTGCCACTTTCTTAAGCACGTCGGCCATCGTCGGATTCGGCGGGATGGCCGCGAGATACGGTCTGTCGATGATCTGGCTGATGGTGCTCTGCATCCTGATCGGTACGATCGTCGCGTTCATGGTGTTCGGAAAGAAGGTGAGAAGGAAAGGTCAGGAGCATGAGGCCCGGACCTTCCCTGAAATTATGGGCAAGATGTACGGGTCGCCGTTCATCAGGACATACAGCGCATTGGTCATACTGATCGGAATGCCGGTGTACTGCGCCGCGGTGCTTACTGGCGGTGTGAACTTCATCGCCGTCACGATAGGCGTGGACCGCGACCTTGTGCTCCTCGGCCTCTCTGCGATAGTCGCGCTGTACGTCATATACGGCGGTGTCATCGCGGTGATGTACAACGATGCGCTGCAGGCCGCGATCATGTTCGTCGGAATGGTCGTGATAATGGCGTTCACGTTCTGGAAGCTCGGAGGCGTAATGGAGTCTTTCGCGGCCCTCCAGAATCTGTGGGATTCCGGCGTCAACCAGGCCGACTTCGCAGGGCTGGTCAGCCAGGGGTTCAACGGATGGTCCGAGTTCCCTGACTTCGGGTCCAATATATGGTTGGTCGTTGTGACGACGTTACTGCTCGGTGTGGGCATAGGCGCGTTGGCGCAGCCGCAGCTCGTCGTGAGATTCCTGAGCGCGAAGGACGACAAGGCGTTGGACAGGTCCATGTGGATCGGCGCGTTATTCGTATTGGTGATACTCGGCGCCGCGTTCACGATAGGTCCGCTGAGCAACGCGTACTTCTTCGCGGAGACGGGAAAGACGGCCACGCAGCTCTTCGGGAACACCGACATGATAATACCGGAGTTCGTGAACTCCCTGTTCGGAGGCATGACAGGCGGCGACTTCTTCATCTCGCTGTTCGTACTGGCGCTGATATGCGCCGCGATCTCGACGATGAGCGCGCTGTTCCACGTCATGGGGTCCGCGGCGGGTTACGACATATGGACGCGCCGCAAGAACCTGCGCGAGGTCGAGTCGAAGGTCAACATGAAAGGTTCCATGAAGGCGAACAGGACGGGCACCATGATCATGGTGATAGTCGTTGTGATATTCGCGTACCTGATGCCGGCAAATATCATTGCCAAGGCAACGGTCATATTCATGGGATTCACCGCGGCCGCGTATGCGGGCTAAGTGCTTCCCACACCTCATCCACCTAAAAGCGATCACTCTAATAGTATTTAGCGTTGAGATGTGGATGGAGAAGACAGCCTCCAG
>JAIRTZ010000131.1 GCA_031254685.1 Methanomassiliicoccaceae archaeon | reverse complement strand
CATCTTGTGGAAGCGATGAAGGATGTGGACTTCAAGCTGATCATCTGCGGAAAAGGGCCTGATCAGAAACGGCTGACCAAGAAGATCGGAAAAATCGGATTGAGCGACAAGATAGAAATGAAAGGCTGGGTCGAGGAGGATGAGAAAGAGTTGCTTATGGGTTCCTGCAGGTTCTTTGTCATGCCGTCGCTGTTCGAATCGTTCGGTCTTGCTGCCGTCGAAGTAATGTCATACGGAAGGCCGATGATATGCACGAACGTCAACGGTCTCGGGGACACGGTCGGCGGAGGCGGCATTACCGTACCGCCGAAGGACCCGGCGGCGCTGGCGGACGCGATGAACCGATTGCTTGCCGATAGAGAGGAGCGTACGAGGCTCGGAAAGGCGGCGAGGGCGCAGGCCGAGACGTTCGATTGGAAATACAATATTGAAAAGATCGAGGATGTTTACAAAAAGGTCATCGGCTGACGTTCTTTGCTTTCCGGCGCGTCTTCCTCTGTGCCGCCAGTTCCGCATAGAGTGTCTCCAGCCTCTTCACGCACAGTTCGATCGACAGTGACTCGGCGGTCGCCCTTGCGTTCTCTCTGACGGAGTCGCCGCGTGTTACGCACGACATCATTGCGGCCGCACATTCCTCCGCGCCGCCGTCGAATAGGAATCCGTTCACGCCGTCCTTGATCGTGTCCTTGAACGCCCTCTCGTTGGCGCATGCGACCGGCAATCCGCACGCCAGCGCCTCCAATACCGACAATCCCTGCGTCTCGAATTTCGATGCCGACACGAATACGTCCGCAGACGCGTACAGATGCGGCAGTTCGTCGTCGGGGACGAACCCGGCGAATATCACGCGGTCCGTCACCCCGGCCTCCCTCGCGGCCGCCTCCAGGTTTTCCCTCGCCGGCCCTTTGCCGGCTATCAGTAATTTTACGTCATCGATGTGCCGCAGCGCGTTTATGATCACGTCGATGTTCTTCTCATATGACAACCGCCCGACGTACAGCGCCACCTTATCATCCCGAAGGCCGTGCCTCTCCCGTATCGCGGTGCCGCCGGGGCCCGGGCGGAACCTTGCGATGTCGATGCCGGTCGGTATCACCTCGGTCCTTTTCGGTTTGACGCGATTATCCAATAATTCGGCGATGGTCGATGCGGACGGCCCGATTATCACGTCCGGCCTCTTCAGCATCTGTCTCAGATATGCCCATATCAGTTTCTTCTGGCCTTCCGGGAATTTCTTCAGCGGGGAGTAGAATTTGATCGTGTCGCCGACCATCGTATGGAACGTTAACGCGGAAGGTATCTTCAGATGCCTCGCCGCGATCAATGCCTTCAATGCCATCGGGGCCATCCCGTGTATGTGTATCACGTCGGGATCGATCTTGCGGAGCACCTCTATCTTGTTCGACGGGTATATGGGAATGAAATAACCGGGATAATTCTTGAACTTGGCCGCCGGGAAATAATAGACGCCGTCCATCCTCTGTTCCTTGCCGGGGTCGGGAGCCACCACTGCGACCTCGTGCCCAAGCTTTTCCAATCCTTCCTTCGCTATGGTTATCGACGTGACGACGCCGTCCCTCGTCGGGTAATAACTGTCGGTTACCATCGCGATGCGCATATTACTGCGAGACGTTATGGATTAATAAATATACCCTGCCGCACCGCAACGGGATACGGAACGAATATCATTCTTTCAGGATCTTGTCGACGGCGTTGACGAAGGTGAACTTTTCGGTCACTTTGATCGGCGTGCATCCGATCGCCTTCCCGAAGTCCACGTCGGCGTCGCTGTTCCCGATCATATACGAGGCCTTCGTGTTTATCTTATGTTTCGCCACCGCGGCGATGCCCATGCCCGCCTCGGGCTTCCGGCAGCCGCATTTCTCGTCCGGATGGTGCGGGCAATGGAATATCTCATCGATCGTTCCGCCTCCCTTCGCTATGTCGGCCAGCATCTTCTCGTGTATTCTCGCGAGGTCGTCCTCGGTGAACTTGCCTCTCGATACGCCTGACTGATTGGTTATCATGATCACGAGATAACCCGCCTTGTTCAGTTTGGCTATCGCTTCGGGCACCCCTTTGAAGAGTTTCATGTCCTCGGGGCGGCTGCAGTACGGGACGTCCTTCGCTATCGTGTCGTCGCGGTCTATGAACACCGCTTTTTTACCGAACACACCTCTCTCGGTCAACCCGCATATGGTGTGTCCGGCGACCATGTACGCCTCCTGGATCCTCGGCGTCTCCTTCGACTGGATGACGAGCGCGTGGTCGGCCATATCCTTCATCACTCCGCCGGAGCCGGTGAACGTTATTATCGTCGCCCCCTTTCCCTTGGCGGCCTCCATCGCCGCTATGATGTTCTTCGAATTACCGGATGTCGATATCGCGATCACAACGTCGCCCTTCTTCGCGTGCGCCCGGACCTGCTTCTCGAAGACCGTGTCAAACGTGTAATCGTTACCGATCGCTGTCACCGGAGCGATATTGGACAGTGACATCGCGTCCATCGGTTCCCGTTCCATAAGATAACGGCCGGTGAACTCCGCCGCGAGGTGCTGCGCGTCCGCGGACGAACCGCCGTTGCCCATGAATATTATCTTCTTCCCTTTCTTTATCGCCGCGACAAGAACGTCCGATATCTTCTCTATCGTCTTCGTGTCTATCTTCGATATCACGCCGGCGCTTGTATCGAGCTCATGCGATATCAATGACCTCATTCTTTCTGCCTCCACATCTGTACGCCCGCCTTTTCGAACATGAAATCGGTTATCGTTGCGCCCATCTTCTTCAGTTTCTTTGCGACGACGTGCTTCTTATCGTATTCGCACACGAAATACATGAACCCTCCGCCGCCTGCGCCCGATACCTTCCCGCCTATGGCGCCGCGGTCCATCGCAGCTTTGTAATATTCGTCGAGCAGGCTGTTCGTGACGTCCGCTGTGAACATCTTCTTCTGCTCCCATGCCTGATTCAGCATCTCGCCGAATTTTCTTATGTCGCCGCGCACGAGAGCGTTGCGTCCTTCGACGGCGAGCTTCTTCGACGCGTCCAGCGCGTCGATGTTGCTTCCTTTGCTGTACCTTGACATTTGCGCATCGATGATGTTCCCGGACTCCCTGGAGCGGCCGGTGTAGCACAATAACGAACAATATTGCAGTTCGTTGACTATGTCGTCCTTCAGACGCACCTTGTTCACCCTCGTGCCCGTCCTTCCGAACTCCATTAAGTTGAAGCCTCCGAACACCGCCGCGTACTGGTCCTGTTTCCCGCCTTTTAGATTCAGTTCCTGTCTCTCCAGCCTGAACGCCAGCTCAGCCAATTCGTAATCGCTCAGTTTCACGTTCAGCCATTCCGTCACCGCGCCGAGTACGGCGACGATGCCCGTCGACGAACCTCCCAGTCCCGACCCCGGCGGGGCGTCGGAATGTATGAACACGTCGTACCCGTCGGTTATCTTGAAATGGTTGTTCACCGCCTTTATG
>JAIRTZ010000130.1 GCA_031254685.1 Methanomassiliicoccaceae archaeon | reverse complement strand
CGGCGAAAAGAAAGGATACGATGTTCCGATGACCGCGGCCGTTTCGAACGCGGTAAGCATTCCGGTGACCGCATCCGGAGGCTGCGGGTCCGTCGAACATATATATGACGTCCTTACGATGACGAAAGCCGATGCAGCGCTTGCAGCATCGATATTCCACTACGGCAAATATACCGTCGACGATGTGAAAAGATATCTGCGCGACAGAGGTGTGAACGTAAAATGCTGAAATACGATCAGAACGGACTGATACCCGTGATAGTACAGGATCACGTGACCTCCGAGGTACTGATGGCGGCCTGGGCGAATGCGGAGGCCGTTGAGCTGATGAAAAGCACCGGATACACGCACTTCTGGTCCCGGAGCAGGAAGAAGCTGTGGAAGAAGGGCGAGGAGTCCGGCCACTTCCAGAGGATCGTCTCGATACAGACGGACTGCGATAATGATACATTGCTCGTGCGCGCCGAACAGACCGGCGCCGCATGCCACACCGGTTCCGCATCATGCTTCAACGAAGTGATATTCGGGAACATCGACGGAACGTCGGCGATCATCCCCGCGCTGAAGAGAGTGCTGCGCGACCGCTTGGAGAATCCCGTTCCCGAGAGCTACACATGCAAACTGTTCGGCAACGAGAACAAGATGTGCAAGAAGATCGTCGAGGAGGCCGGAGAATTCACGCTGGCGGTCAAGGACGGCGACGAGAAGGAAATGGCATGGGAGCTTTCCGACCTGATATACCACACGATGGTGGCGATCGAGAGAACAGGGCTTCCTATGGATAAGGTATTCGAGAAACTTTCGGAGAGGAGAAAATGAGGATAGACCTTCACACGCATACGATACTGAGCGACGGCGAGCTTACGCCGGCGGAACTCGTCAGGAGGGCGATGGTGCTCGGCCACGACGCGATAGCGATAACCGATCACGTGGACATGACGAACGTCGACATCGTCGTCCCGGCGATACTGAGAGCGGCCGTCCTCACTGAGGACTATATACACACGATACCGGGCGTCGAGATAACGCACGTCCCCCCGAAACAGATGGATAAAGTGATCAAACGGGCGAGAACGCTGGGGGCGCAGTGGATAGTCGTCCACGGCGAGACCCCCGCCGAGCCGGTCATGGAGGGAACGAACCTTGCCGCCGTGACCAACCCGGAGGTGGACCTTCTGGCGCACCCCGGCTATATCACCGAGGCGGAGATGCAGAAGGCCGTCGATAACGAGATACTGATAGAGGTCACCGGCCGCTCGTGGCACAACATCACGAACGGCCACGTCGTCAACGTCGCAAGGGCGTGCAAAGCACGGATGGTGATCAACTCGGACGCGCACGGGCCGCGCGACCTGATGAACGAGGCGATGGCGATGAAAGTCGCCGTCGGCGCGGGAATGACTCAGAAGGAAGCGAAGACCGCCGTCACGGTGACGCCGTATGACGCTGTAAAGAAACTGGGCTGATGCGAAAATGGTAAGGATCGGTATTATCGGCGGCTCCGGGATATACAACCCGAACACGTTCGAAACTGTGAAGAAAATAGTCCCGGAGACGAAGTTCGGTAAACCGTCCGATGAGATAACGATAGGAAGGATCGCGGGGGTCGAAGTTGCATTCATCCCGAGGCACGGCAGCAGACATCAGTATCCGCCGCACTCGGTGCCGTACAGAGCGAACATACAGGCACTGAAGGACCTCGGCGTCGAGATCGTGATATCCCCGTGCGCGGTCGGCTCGCTGAAGGAAGAGTACAGGCCGGGGGACCTGGTGATCGCGGATCAGTTCATCGATCTGACGAAGAACCGCGATTATACGTTCTTTGATTCGAGAACGGTCCACATAAGCATCGCGGACCCGTTCTGCCCCGACATCGCGAAGATATTCTCCGACGCCGCCTCCGAGATGAAGATACGGCATCACAGGAAAGGAACGTACATATGCATCGAAGGTCCGCGGTTTTCCACGAAAGCGGAGAGCAACATGTTCAGGAACTTCGCCGACATCATCGGTATGACCCTCGTGCCGGAATGCCAGCTTGCCCGCGAGATGGGCATGTGCTACTGCAGCCTCGCGACCGTTACCGATTACGACGTATGGAAGGACGAGCCCGTTGACATCAAGATGGTACTGAAGACCATGAGCGAATGCCTTTCGAAGATAACGAAGCTCCTGGAGACAGGGTTGCCGCGCATACCGGCGAAAAGAAAATGCAATTGCGCCGATGCGCCGAAGGACGCCGGCGCTTAACCGGTGAACGACCTGTACGCGGACGCGTCCATCATTTCGTTCAGCTCGTTCGGATCGCTGAGCTTGACCATCACTAACCAGCCGTCATCGAACGGGGACGTATTGATTATGTCCGGCGCGTCATCCAGCCTCTTGTTCGACTTCACGATCTTTCCGGACACCGGGGAATAAAGCGGTTCGACCGTTTTAACGCTCTCGAGGGCGCCGAACTCATCGCCGGCGGCCACCTCCTCGCCCTCCCGGGGAACATCCACGTAAACAATATCGCCGGCCTCGTGCTGGGCGTGGTCGGTTATTCCTATGACCACGGTCCCGTCACCCATCTTCTGGACCCATTCATGCGATTCCGTGTACAGCAGACCGTTACGTACTTCTCTCATTGAGACACCTTTTCGATACCGTATGTTCACAAAGTAAAAAAAATCATCCGTCCGTAAGCCCTCCGCTCAATAAAACAATAAACGTTGGGCGCGTACCGTATCGCGTGAGGATAATCATCAAAGGCGTTGTCCAGGGCGTGGGTTTCAGGCCGACGGTATACCGCGTCGCCTCTTCGCTCGGATTGAACGGGAGGGTATGGAACGACGGCCCCGACGTTGTCATAGACGTTGACGACGGCGACCGTCTTCTGAACTCGCTGTACCCTCATCTTCCTCCTCTGTCGGTGATCGAGGACGTCATTGTCAGCGATATCGGATACACGGGCGGGCACGACGGATTTCGGATATCGAGGTCGGAGAAGCACGGCCCCGGAATGAGCATACCGTCGGATACCGCTGTCTGCGGCAAATGTCTGAACGATATCAGGAACGGCCGCAGGAAAGGATATCCGTTCACCGCGTGCACCGAATGCGGCGCACGTTTCACGTTATTGGACAAGATGCCGTACGACCGCGCGAACACGTCGATGAAGGAATTCAAAATGTGCGCCGAATGTTCCGAGGAGTACGGTTCTGCCGATGACAGACGCTTTCATCATCAGACCATCTGCTGTCAGCACTGCGGGCCGAGGTATTCGCTTTATGACAATTCCGGAAGGACCGTCGCCGGCGACCCCATAGCCGAGTTCGGAAAAATGATCGATTCCGGCAAGATCGGGATAATCAAAGGGATCGGCGGGATGCACATATGCGCACGCGCCGATAACGTGAGTAATGTGAGAAAATGGTACGGGCGTTCGCAGAAGCCGTTCGCCGTGATGGTTCGCGATAACGATTCGATGCTCAGGTACGCGGAACCGACCGAGCACGAAATGAAAGAGGCCGCGTCGCGGTATCGGCCGATCGTCCTGATGAGGAAGAAGGTCAGCGGGATCGCCGACATCATTTCGCCGGGACTCGACAACATCGGGATCTTTCTGCCGTACGCCGGCGTTCATTATTTGTTATTTGACGCGATGGATACGGACGCGATGATCATGACGTCCGCGAACATTCCCGGGCAGCCGATGATACTGAACGACAGCGAAGCGAAAAAAATGAACGCGGACGCGTACCTTCTTCATGACCAGCGGATAATCAACCGCGCCGACGACACGGTGCTGCGGATGCGTAACGGAACGACATCATTCATCCGCAGGTCCCGCGGGTACACGCCGTCGCACATCGACGTCCACGACCGCGGTGACGTGCTCGCCCTCGGGGCGCAGGAGAACATCGTCGTTTCCGTCGCGTGCGAAAGGCGCATTCACCAGACGCAGTACATCGGCGACCATGATGCCGAAGGTGTCGCCGAATATCTTGAGGATGCGTCGAGGTCGCTGATGCGGATGCTTTGCTGCACGCCGGATATCGTCGCCGTGGACCTGCACCCGGGCTACGGGAACCGAAGGTTCGCGAAACTGATCTGCGAGAACACCGGCGCCGAACTGATGGAGGTGCAGCACCATTGGGCGCACTGCGCGTCGCTGCTTACCGATAACGCGGTCGACGAAGGCGTCATATTGGCATTGGACGGCACAGGGTACGGCGACGACGGCGAGGCGTGGGGAGGCGAGATAATGTATTCCGATACGGAGTCGTACGACAGGATGGCCCACCTCCAGTACATACCGCTCCTCGGTTCGGAAAAGGCATTGTACGACCTAAGGAGGCTGAAGTTCGCCGTCGACCGTATGAACAACGTCGATTCGAGGCTGTTCGACGACGCCAGCGCCAACGTGCTCAGGAAGATGATGAACAGCAGCGTCAGAACGTCCTCGTTCGGCCGTCTGTTGGATACGCTTGCGTTCTCGCTGGATGTGTGCAGCGAGAGGACCTACGACGGCGAACCGGCGATGAAGATGGAGCCGCTGCTCGCGAGAGGCAAAAAATTAAAGGGATATTATACGGAACTCAAGGGCAACGAGATCATAACGGCGCCCCTTTTCACCCTTTTCGATAGGAAAGAGAAAAGAGAGGATATCGCATACTCCGTCGTGAGGGCCGTGACCGACGAGATGGTGAACGCCGCCTGCGACATCGCGCTGTCAAAAGGTCTGAGCGCCATCGGCGTATCCGGCGGCGTCTCGTACAACGGCCCCATATGCGACATGATAGACGACGAAGCGTCAAAGAGAGGAATGAAAGTGATGCACCATAACCGCGTACCGAACGGAGACGGCGGAATATCGATAGGTCAGGCGGCGGTCGCACTCAGGAGGTTCCACCAATGAACACGCTGTTCGTACTCCTCGACGGCGCCGAGGACCATAACATCCCGGAATTCAAAGGCAGAAGGCCGCTGGATGTCGCCCAGATGCCCTTCTTCGATTCTGTCGTCAGAAAGAAAGGCTACACTACGGGAAAGGAATACACGCACCTGTTCCTCAACGAGTTCCTGACGGGCCATCCGCCCGAGCTCACGAGGGCGGTGATCGAAGCGCTGGGCCTGGACATGGACCTGAGCAACAACAGAACGGCGTATCGTTTAAGTCCGGCGTACATCCGTAACGATACGGTGGAGTGGGCCTACAATATGGAAAAGCTGCATGAATCGCTTACCGCCTGCGTGCTCGAGCATCTGAAGAAACTGGAGGACCGCGACCCGAAGATCAAGTTCTTTTTGAACGGGCGCGCGATATTGACGATGAACTGCGACGATATACCCGATCTTCCGTCGCCCCCGATGCCCGCCCCGTACAAGGAGGTGCCCGGGGCGCTCGGAGAACTTGTGCGCAACGTCGCGAAGGAGAAGAACGGACTGACGGTATATCCGTGGGGGTGCGGACGGTTCAGCGCTCAGAAAAAGATCTATCCGTGCGTCAAAGATCTGATGACCATCTCGGACAGCCCGACCGCGCTCGGGATCTCCGCGTCATTGGGACAGGGATACAAACTGATAAAGGACATAGACGGCAGGTTCCCGGAGGCGCTGAAGGACCTTGAACATTCTAACGTATTATTGCATATGGACGAGGTTGACGAATACAGCCACCAGAAGGACCCGGCGAAGAAGGTGCGCATACTGGAGCACATCGACCGGATGATGGAAAAATATTTCACCGACACGGAGCGCATCGTTTATTTCGTGGACCACGGGACGTCGTCGATAACCGGCGAGCACCTTCCTGTGAAAGTCCCGTTCTGGACGACGTTCGACACGCCGATAAAGAACAACGAGAACGTTCCTCTGAAGCACGTCATACCGTGGCTCATGGGCCACCGATAAATTTGAAGAACATGTGAACATTCTACTTAGTTTTTCAAAAAGGTCACACACTGTGTGACCAATTGAGTTGGTCGCATTGCAGACCCATAATGAGAGTGGAGAGTGAACGCACACGCAACGCGTGGCGAATTGAGTCGATCGAAATATGTTCGGCTCAATTGACCGTGAACGTAAGTGACCATTATATCCTATGCCGTATTTCCCCGAAC
>JAIRTZ010000090.1 GCA_031254685.1 Methanomassiliicoccaceae archaeon | reverse complement strand
ATCCGCGCTTCAGGTCGAACGCGCCGGTCACCGGCGCGATCAATATGCTTCCCGTTTCCGTCTGCCACCAGGTATCGGATATCGGACAGCGCCCTCCGCCGATCGTTCTGTGATACCATTTCCATACATCTGCATCGATCGGCTCACCGACGCTCGCAAGCATCTTCAGCGACGTGAGATCATGTTTCTTTATCCATTCGTCGCCGGTCTTCCTTATCATCCGTATCGCGGTCGGCGCAGTATAGAAGATGTCTACTTTCCATTTTTCTGCGACCTGCCAGAATCTGTCATTCTCAGGATAGTTGGGAACCCCTTCGAACATCAACGTCGTCGCGCCCATCGAGAGCGGGCCGTACAGTATGTACGTGTGCCCGGTGATCCATCCGATGTCCGCCGTGCACCAGTACACCTGCCCGGGAACGTAGTTGAACACATGCTTGTATGATGAGTACGCACCGACGATGTACCCGCCGTTCGTATGCAGGAGCCCCTTCGGCTTTCCCGTGGTACCGGACGTGTACAGCATGAACAGCGGATCTTCGGCGTCCATGACCTCGGGCTCGCATACCAGCGGGGCCTTGGCCATCTCCTCGTGCCACCAGACGTCGCGGCCGGCCTCCATCACAATGTCGGTTCCCGTACGCCTGACGACGATGACATGCTCCACGTTGGTATCTTTCTCAAGGATCTCGTTCACCTTGCCCTTCATGTCTATCTTCTTGCCGGCGCGGTAGCTTCCGTCCGACGTGACCATGACTCTGGGCGTACAGTCCGCCACGCGGTTGTATATCGCCTCCGAACTGAATCCGGCGAACACGACGCTGTGAACGGCGCCGATCCTGGCGCACGCCAGCAGCGTGATCGGAAGTTCCGGTATCATCGGGAGGTAGACGGCAACGCGGTCGCCTTTCTTCACGCCTTTGCTCTTCAGGACGTTAGCGAACTTTTCCACTTCGTACAGCAATTGTCCGTAGGTGTACACGCGCACGTCATTGTCATCCTCTCCCTGGAATATTATCGCGGCCGAATTCTTTAATCCGTTCTTCACATGCCTGTCGAGGCAGTTATACGCCACGTTCAGTTTGCCGCCCTTGAACCACGTGAATTTATTCTCTTCGCGGTCCCACGTGAAGGCTTCCTTCCAGTCCTTGGAGAACCAATCGATCTGCTCGGCCTGTTTCACCCAGTATGCGACAGGGTCCTTTACGGATTCCTCGTATATCCTCTGATATTCGTCAGCGCTCTTGATGAATGCGCTCCTGCGATACTCGTCCGACGGCGGATAACGCCCTTTCGAATCTTCCGGTGTCATCATTCTCCCTCTAATCCAGACCATCCGCGGATGTTCCGAACAGAGGGAAGTGACGTTCCAATATATTAAACATGCGTACTTCATTCAGTATAATTCGAAATTCGTAGTTATTGTCCGTTATATGGGCGTTAATCGTAGAAATATGAGTGCATTCTGAAGAAAATTTATAAACAAACATCCAAAAAACGTTTTTTCAGCGTAATAACGCCGTTCAGAAGAACCTGAAACCGCATCCTTCATCGAGGGATATCCGCGCGACCGCTTCCAAACGGTCCACCGCGCCGCCGTATCTTCTGACGGCCAGCTTCCCTTCCTTCACGAGCGCATCCCGCAGTACGGGTATCTCCTGAGAGAGTATCAGAGCATCGTCCTTCGTGTATATGCGCTTTGACGAGACGCCCTCGGGAACGGATGCGGTCACCCCGCACCCATATTTCGATGCGATCCCGGGCAGGGCGCTGTCGTCCGGTCCGAAGGACCCGAGGCATCCGCGGCCCTTGTCCCACGATAATCTGCATTTGGCGCACACCTCGTTCATCTCGTCGAACGACAGCGAATCCCATTCGGTCTGTTTTTCGGTGTCGCCGGCGGCCAGCGCCTTCGCGGCGTCGGCGCCTGCCTTGGACATGTCTATCCATCCGGTGCGGTGCGGGACCATTATCCTTTCCAATACGGCGCGGTCCGCGGGATCTTTCACGCGTTCGATGTACAGCGTGCAGACATCGTCGCCTATCCTGTTCCTCTTCCTGAATCCTTCGGGGTCCGCGAACGCTCTCAGGACATCCTCGATGGGCATCGTTGTCTCGTATTCGGCCGCGTCCCCGTAACGCTCCGGGTCTTTGACGAGGACCTTCAGAACATTCAGCTTCGAAGGCCTGCACAATGCGTTCTTGCACTCGGTCTCGCATATCGCCATGCTTATTCCCATTTGTTCACCCCTTTCCGGACAGCCTTCTCGCTTTGCGGCGGGACATCGTATCCTTCTTCTTCTCCAAGTATTCGAAGTATTTCTGTCTGTTCCCTCCGAACTCCGATACCGCGAGGAACATCATCGCGAAGCATATCATAAGCGTGACGTAGACCACGTAACGAACGTCGAGGCCCAGCGTCAGCGACGACGTGATGCCGGATATCTCGATCCCGTCCACCGTTGCCGAGAACACGCCGCCGTGCGACGCCACCCATAACCATGAGCCGAGATATACGGCAAATATTATCTTGAACGGTATCCTGGCGTAGCTGCCGGCGCGGTAGAATCCGATCGGTATCGCAAGGAGCAGCAGCGGTATCGCATATTTCATCATGTCCGAGACCCAAAGCCACGCGCCGTTCCTGAGGTCGGCGGCACCGAATAACGTGACGTCGGTGGATGCCAGGCCGTCGGCGGCGAAAGAGTACACCAGGTACGGGACGATGACGAAGACGGCGAGTACCGCGAAAAAGTAGATCCCGGCGCCCGTGAGCCAGCCGTTCTTCGGCGAAAGGTCGTACCGTATATCGTCGATCAGTGTCATGGGTGATGCCTCTCATACAGAAGTTTCAGGATCTCGATGATGTCGTGTACCTGTTCCTTTGTGAGCGTGAGCTTGGTGCCGTTGTACGAAACCCCCACGTCACCGTCATCCGCATCGGCGATCGCCTTCTCAAGCTCGCCGATCAGCGAACTGCCCGCGGGGCATGTCATTCCGACGGTGATATCGTATTCGCCGCCGGCGAATGTTCCGGGAGTGACGGTGCATACGAGGCCGCCGATCGCCATCGTTATCGTCCCTGCCCCGAACATCGTGTCGATGATATCCCCGGTCTCGGC
>JAIRTZ010000031.1 GCA_031254685.1 Methanomassiliicoccaceae archaeon | reverse complement strand
GACGGTCCTGTATGTACGAGAACCTCGAGTGCTGGTGCCCGGTGATCGTGATGTTTATGTAATCAGGGTCGATCACCCTGAAGCCCACGGGCGCCATGCGCAATTCCGGTTCTCCGATCACTACGTCGTTAAGCAGGTTCGTCAGCGTGAGGCCGTACAGACCCGTCGATATTCCCAGCTTCAGGCTGTGGAGCAGCATGTGCACCGGATCGGAGTTCAGATTCGTGGAGCTCTTCACCGCGCCGGAGAACACTTCGGACTTCGCCCCTCCCGGAAGTATTCCGAGCTCTTCCCAACGTTTGTAACGGGGCGGGTACGCTATCTTCTTCGTAAGCTCCATCTTCTCGAAATCCGGCTTGTAGAGATCGCTGAGCACCGCATCCGCCACTTTGACAGCTTTGTCGTGATCGTCCTTACCTTTCAGTCCGAACATTTTGCAGAGGCGGTCCAGTGTCCTCTTCCCTTTCAGTTCACCTTTGGCGAGACCTATGCTCTTGAGGTTCCTGGCCGCGTTCTCCACGATGTGGATGTAACATCCGGATCCCGCTGCGACGGTGCGCAGGAAGTTGCGCGCCGCGATCACGTCGGCGGTTGCGCCGCAGACCCCTTTCGGGGCGTCCTGCGTTATACGGCAGGGGCCGTTCGCGCATAATTTGCAGCAGATGCCCCGCAATCCGAATTCGCATTTCATTATCTGAGTTTCCACGCGGTGGAACGCCGTGTTCACCGGCAGAACGTTGATGAAGTTCTCAAGTTCCTTGTCCGCGCTCTTGCATATCTTATTCTTAGACCATTTTGTCATTTGTATTCCTTCCTGTTCTTTTCTGATACGTATCTTACATTAATTTTACCACTTTCCTTATAGTTTGACGGGTGTGATATGCGCGTTCATGCCCAGGTCCTTCGCATCCATGCCCATCGCTATTCCGTAAAGCTGCGACAGATGCAGCACCGGGAGCGCGTATCCGCTGTCCTTCTGCCCCGAGTCGAACTGAAGGTGGCAGAACGGGCATACGTCCACTATCATCTCCGCGCCGCCGTTCCTCATTATCTCCAAGTTCGCTTTTGTGAACTTCAGCGCCGTCTCGCCGAACTGCGACCTTAATCCTCCGCCTGCGCCGCAGCACATGGTCCTCGCCTTGCTCTTGCGAAGAACGCTTTTGGCGCCGACGGCCTCGATCAGGTCGTCCAGTATCGTCGGCCTCTCCGAATCGTCAAGCTGTTTCAGTTTGCTCGGTTTCAGGAAGTGGCATCCGTAGAATGCGGCCGCGTTGTATGCGGCCGGCCTCTTTACCGTTGCCTTGATCTTCTCGACCCCTACTTCGTTGTACAGCACCTCGGCGAAATGTTTCACTTTCGTCCCGCCGCTGTATCTCATTCCGATCTCTGCGAGTATCTTATTCACATCATTCAGCATTTCTTTGTTCTCATGCAGCTCGTGGGCCGCGTCGAACAGCGAGCCGTAACATCCGTTGCAGACCGTGACGATATCGAGACCTTCCTTCTCCGCGAGAGCGAGATTTCTTGCTGCCGCGGCCAGCCACGTTGTCTTGCTGAACGATTTTATCACGCCCGGCGCGGGACAGCAGTTCGTGTCCTTCAGATCAACGAGTTCCACTCCCAGCGCCTTGAACACCTCTTTCGTGGATCTCTCGATCCCTGGATATCTCAGCGGTGCGATGCATCCCAGGAAGAATGCGTATCTCTTCATTGGTCCACCAGCTGTGCAAATCTCGTTGACTTGAGCACTTTGTCGAAGTCCGCCTTCGCGGACGCGCTGTCCATCACCGTTCCCGGGTTCTCCGGAAGCCCGAGCTCTTTCCTTATCTTTTTGATCTTATCATTGTTCTCGACCGTGTGGCCGTTCTTTATCAGGCTGCGGGCCACCTTCTTATGATTCTCATACATTTCCCCGTCGGCCACCAGCATGTTCCTCAGCGCGGTGATCACGTCAACGACCTGAACGTTGCAGGGGCACCATTCCACGCATGTGTAACACGTCGTGCACTGCCACAGGGCGTCGACGTCCAGCGCCTCGTCCTTCAGTCCGAGACGCGACGCCCTCATGATGTACGCCGGCCGCAAAGATGTCATCATCTTTGCAGACGGGCATTTGAGCGAGCACGTGCCGCACTGGAAGCACAATTCGGCGCTTGATCCGCCGTTGGCCGCCAATTCTTTTGTAAATTCAGTCTCCACTTTTTTCAAAGTTAACACCGAGATGAAAAAGGTATCTTTTCTATATTAACATTTGCACCGTTAAGTATCCGTTAAGATTCCGTTCCTCAACAATTTTTGCGCCGTTAATTAACATTAAGCTGCGTTAATACATTAGACCCGGGCCGATGTACAAAGCCGGACGACAAACCTATTCGGGTCCGACGGCCCAGTATCCGTTCCGCCTGCCGTTGCGGCGCTCCAGCAGGCCCTTTTCCTGCAAAGCGACGGTGATGGCCTTCGCGGTTCTTTCCGATCTGTTGATATGCACAGCGGCCTCTTTCTGGGTCGCCCTTGGATTTTCCCTGAAGAACTTCAGAATTGCGTGTTCATCTATGGTACAGCCCGTATCTCCGGCATCCTGCTTCTGTACTTTCGTTCTTTCGGAAACGACATTTTTGAAAGAAACGTGTAAGCTCCTGCTCCTCAGTTCATTGTTCTCGCCGAGGAGCATGTTCCCGAAGAATCGCTCCAGATATTCCTTTGTGGCAACTATACCATTTCGGATATCATTATAATTGGCACGGACGAGAGCGTTACGGAAATACCGCGCGTTCTCGGCAAAGATGTCATTACCGACATCGAAACCGAACGATCGCAGATATTTGATCACGAATACCGCCGTCGTTCTCGTATTGCCTTCTCCGAACGCATGGATCTGCCAAATATCCGAGACGAACCCGATGATGTGCCTTATGGCCTCCGATAGACCGACAGTGCGGTAATCAAATCTTTTCTCTCGGTCGAAATCGTGTTCCAATGCCGCGGAAATGCTTCCGGCACTCGCAAAATTTACAGTCTTTCCGCCGAGTACCCACTCGGTCTTGGTTATGTTATAGTCGCGTATCTTTCCTGCAAATTTATAGATGCCCTGAAAAAGCCGCCCGTGGATGCCGATATATTCGGTCGAAGAGAATGTGAATGCCCTTTCCGAAAGGATCTCCGTGATCCTGGCGGAGACCTTGTCGGCCTCCTCGGTCCTGTCAGTGCCGTCCTTCACAGGCCTCTCTTTGTAATAGCGGTCTATCCGTTCCTTTGCCTCATCTATCGTAATTTTACCTTCAATGTTCTGTCTTGCCGTTTCTATAAGATATGATGACGGTCTGAGCCCGTCCGTATCCTGCAGGCCGATCGCTGTCCGCCAAAGGTACACCTTTTCTTTTTTCTCCGGTTCGCCTTGTCTGATGTACTCTTCGAGATCGCCGGCGGCGGATCTCTGATCTTCCGTCGGAACGGGTTCATTTTCCTTAAGGTCCTTATTTTTCATTGCGTACATCCCTGCGGTGCTCAGCGTCTTCCTGTAGGGGCTGCTGGGATAAATACTATTCCAAAGTGCAATTCAAAGTGCAATTCAAAGTGCAAAATTTGCACTTTGAAATTTGCTTTTTGCATCAATACGATCATAAGGATCAACGATGGACCGCTGCCGTATCTGAAAATAACAGTAGTCCCGGGCGGATTCGGACTCCGCTGAGACGGTCTGGCTGTACTTCTTTTTTGATGCTTTCATTAGCCATTTTATTTCCCCTCTAATTTGTTTTTGATTTTGCGTAAAGTATTTCTTCGGCAACTTTTTTTGCTTCCGCCCTTTCTGATTCGTACCCAGTGCCGAAATATTCTGCAAAAATTTTTATGATATGGTCTGTCAGTTCTTCTGCGCCATCTATGCGAGATACTATCGGTACGATCTCAATTGTTTGGAGGTCGTATACATCATCTATTCTATAATCCAAGAATCCCATGCAATCCCATTTGTCTATGCTTTGTTTCACGATTTCAAAAATTTCTTTGTATTCTTGTTTTATCGCATCTTTTATCTTTTGCAACGGATCGATATACTTAGTCCTAGTCCGGTTAAATGATCTTCCCCAGATGTAACTTGGGTCAGCGGAAATAATTAAAGAATATTCTTTTTTACAACCATTGAGTGACATATAATTGCAATCTGAAAACTCATCTGGGCCTTCTATGTACTCATCCTCCCAGCTGCAAAACTCGCATATGAAACACATTCCTTTCTCTTTTTCCATAAATACCAGTTTACCACAGCAAGGGCAGGGTCTGTCGCCTAACTCCTTTGGCTCTTTCCGCCTAAACCACATAGATATTCCTTGATTAAAGAGACACTTTTTGTTATTTAATTCAAACGACAAAAAAGCGGTATGTCCAGACGTAATTGGTAGTCCCGGGCGGATTCGAACCGCCGTCGCCGGCTCCAAAGGCCGGCATGATTGACCGCTACACCACGGGACTGTGATTCCCCTCTAAACGGGTCCCGATTATAAAATCTTCGGAATGCAGCGTTATCTTGCGAACGGCGATAAAAAGACTTATGTGCGACCTTTTCCTCTCAGAGGGACGGCGGAGGACGCAGAAGGCATAAAATGAATTTCATAGAGATATTCCTGATCGCTTTGGCGGTGTCCATGGATGCCTTCGCCGTCGCCGTGTGCCTGGGGCTGCGGCACGGGGGATCCGCCAGGAACATGCTGACGGTGGGCGCATACTTCTGTATCTTCCCTGTGGCCCTGCTGCTCATCGGATATTATGCGGCGACGCTGTTCGCGGAACGCACGCTCGGCATCGATCATTGGATCGCGTTCGCACTGCTGACGTTCATCGGCATCAGGATGATCGTCGGAAGCTTCGGCCTTAAGG
Source organism: Methanomassiliicoccaceae archaeon (assembly GCA_031254685.1). Taxonomy (GTDB): domain Archaea; phylum Thermoplasmatota; class Thermoplasmata; order Methanomassiliicoccales; family Methanomethylophilaceae; genus Methanomicula. The sequence goes on along the minus strand of JAIRTZ010000031.1, from coordinate 5,857 downwards.
AGGAGGGCGCCTTCAGGCCGCTGAGACGCAAAGCGCTGATCTCGCTTGCCGTCGTGACGAGCATTGACGCAATGGCCGTCGGCATCTCATTCGCGGTGATCCATATCGATATCGTTTCGGTGGTCCTTATCCTGGGCGTCGTCGCATTCGCGCTGGCGATGATCGGCGTCCGGATCGGATGCACATTCGGCACCAAGGTCGGGAGCAGGGCGGAGTTCGCCGGGGGCGTTGTGCTTGTGCTGATGGGGATAATGATACTGCTGGAACATTACGACATTCTCGTGTTCTGATATTCGTTTTACGTGTGTCTTCGGCAAACCTTTATAAAATACATGCACATGGGTGCAATCGATACCAATGACCGATCAGGATTATCTTGCATTGCTGGACAGGGCCAAGGCCTGCCTTCCGGAGACCATCGAGGGCCACGAGCGTTTCGCCCTGCCCGAATTGGACATACTTCAGGAGGGCAAGATAACGGTCATAAGGAATTTTATTGATATAACCGATAAGCTCAGGCGGGACCCGCTGCACGTTCTGCAGTACCTTCTCAGGGAATTGGGAACGCCCGGTAACGTCGAGGGGCGCAGGGCGGTGCTCAAAGCGAAGCTCAGCATCTCTCAGATATCCGAGCGCATTCAGGAATATACCGATACGTTCGTCATCTGCTCCGAGTGCGGCCTTCCCGACACGCACATGAACAAAGAGGGAAGGACAATGGTGCTCGAGTGCGAGGCTTGCGGTGCGCGGAGGCCCGTCAACGCGAAGAAGAGCTCCAAGGCGAACACATCGTCCGAGCTCAGGGCCGGCGACATCATCGAACTGCTTATCCATGATGTCGGGAAGAAAGGCGACGGCGTCGGCAAGATGAACAATTATCTGATAATCGTCCCCGGTACGGCGAAAGGTGCAAGAGTGAGAGTAAAAATAACCAACCTCTCCGGAACGACCGCCTTCGGCAGCGTGACACAGGACGCTGCGACACGCTGATACGCCCGGTGATCGAATGAGATTTTTCGTGGAGTCCTACGGCTGCACGATGAACTTCGGCGAAGGTAACGATATCGCCGAAAAGATGAGGGACCTGGGGCATTCGCCTTCCGATTCCGCCGCCGACGCCGATATCGTCATTCTGAACACGTGCACCGTTGTGGACGTGACCGAAAGGAAGATGATAGACCGCATCTCCGAACTGAAGAAGATGAACAAAGAGATCATCGTCACCGGATGCATGGCGAAGGCGCAGACCTCCCGGATCTCAATAAGGCTTCCGAACTCTCTGATAATACCTCCGAGGTCGTATGATTCCCTTCCGGAACGGGTGACGGAAAGGTACGGGACCGGCGCGGGTGACGGCACGGGGGTCGGCGGTACGAACACGGAGGCCGGGACGGCGGCGATAATACCGATAGCGCAGGGATGCCTCGGCGACTGTACGTACTGTATAACAAGATTCGCGAGAGGCCGTCTTTCGAGTTACCCGGAACTGATCGTCACGGACAGGTTCGTGGATGCTTTGAAACGCGGGTGCAAGGAAATTCTGATAACCGCGCAGGACACCGCGTGCTACGGCTTCGATATCGGGACGACGCTGCCGAAACTTATCAGAAGGCTGCTGTCCGTTGAGGGCGAGTATCGGATACGCATAGGGATGATGAATCCCGAAAGCCTGCACCGTATACTCGACGATCTGATGGACGTCATGCGCGACCCGCGTGTGTATAAATTCATTCACATGCCTGTGCAGAGCGGGAGCGACAGCATCCTGAGGAGAATGGGCCGCCGCTATACGTCATCTGAATTCATCGAGATGATCGGATCGATAAGAATGTCCCATGATGATATGACGATCTCCACCGACATGATATCCGGGTTCCCGGGCGAGACCGGCGAGGATCACGAGAAAAGTTTACAGCTGATCCGCACGGTCTCGCCGGACATCGTGAATATCACGCGGTTCTCGCCGAGGCCCGGTACCGAAGCGCTGTCGATGGACGGACAGATACACGGGCGCACAAGCAAGGAGCGTTCCCGCGAACTGACCGAGATGCGATACGACGAGGCCGAGGCCAGGAACCGGGCGCTCGTGGGAAAGACCGTTCGGGTGCTTATCACCGAACCCGGTAAAAAGGGGACGATGATCGCCAGGACCGGCAGTTACAAGCAAGTGATCGTTCCGGGCGACATCGCATTGGGCGCGTTCGCTGACGCTGAGATCGTTGACTGCGGACCGTCGCATCTGTTCGGCCGCGTACGCTGATTCAGTTCAGCTTTACCGTTTCCCTCACGGACGCCTTCGGATGCACCGTCAGTTCGTTACGGTACTCGACCTTCTCGATCCTGCATCCCTTCCCTATCACCACGTCATCCCCGCGGACCGTCCTGATCTCGCAATGCTCTATGTCAATGATGTCCCCTTCGATCAGTTCCGACCGGAAGGTCATCGCAAGCCTGCCGCGGCGGATCTTTATCGTGCTTCCCACGATCTCGTTCACCCTCGACCCGAAATAAAATCTCAGGTCAAGCGAACCGACGTTGAATGTTCCCTCCGCCGAGAGTACCGCACTGAGCGCCGCGCTCTCGGCGCTCATATTCCCCGATACTGACAAATGACCGTCGAAATCGATCGTTTCGGCGTCGAGGTCCCCGGATATTTTGCACACGCCGTCCAGCTCCGCCTTTCCGCCGACCTTCACGTTGCCCGTGATGTCACAGACCCCGTTGAGTCTCAGCGTGTCGCATATCACGTCATTCTCGATCGATACTATCCCGTTGACGTTCACTTTCCCGAACGTGCCGCCGGACACGACGCTCTTTCCGTTCACAATAAGGTCATTCATCCTCTTCCTCTCCTTTGTTCGGTAATAACTTTGCCTTGAATGCCGCGGCCGCCCGCGGCATGCTGATCTCCAATACAAGTTTTGACGATACGTCCATCGATACCTTGGACGCATCGGATATTATCGCGCAGAACGTTACGCCTTGTTTTCTGTACAGTCTCGTCACACCCTGACGGAGCATCTCCCTGTCCTCGGCCGCCGCCATGCTGCGGATCATCGTCCCGGCGTCGTCCAGCGAAATGTCCCCGGAGTCGATCTCCCTGCCTATCGAGAACACGGTCAGTGCGCCGTAGTAATCCGTCGGACCGGTAATGAACGGTTCCGCCGCAGATCTTGCGGCGTCGGATATCATCTTACGTTCGACCAGCTCGTTCAGCGTGATGTTCATCTCCACCGGCGATCCGTAGAGAACTTTCGCAAGATCGTCCAGCGACGTTTCTTCCTTGCTGTTCAGTATGCTGTCGACCCTCTCGAGGATCAGGTCGCGGGGGAAGAACGTCTCCTGCCCGCTGGGCACCGACCTTTTGATGAACCACTCGTCGGGTATCAGCTGTTTCCTCTTCCAGCGGTACAGCGTACCGTAGGATATGCCCTTAAGTTCCAGCAATTCCTTCTTGGATATCAGTTCCTCTTCCATCGTTCCTGCCTCCGCAATGTAACGTAACATTGTTACGCTAATCACATCAATAGTGTGTCCATATATAAACATTTCTGAAAATCGAGTAACAATGTTACTATTATATCTTTTTGATAACAGATGAGCATCAGATATCGGAATTTCATGAGGTTCTGTCTGCATTCGATGCCGATCTTGCCGAGACCATAGGTTTATTATACTAATGGCCATTAGTCTAATGTCCATTAGATTAATAATAAACGGACAGGCGATGATGATGAAGTTCTATGACCGGGAGACAGAATTGGAACTGCTGAGAAATGAAAGAGAGTTATCGAAAGAGGTCAGCAGATTTACCATAATGATCGGAAGAAGACGTATAGGTAAGACTGCGCTCGTAAAAGAATCTGAGAAAGGCAATAAGTTCCTTTATTTCTACGTGCCGCGCAACAGTGAATCGTTGATCTGCGATGATCTTGCGGCCGCCGTGAGGAAAGACCTTGGGATAACAATGTTCCATTCCGGCCGATTCCGGGATCTGTTTGAACAACTGATGGTATACGGACAAAACAACAACTTTACATTCATGATAGATGAGTTCCAGGAACTGGAGAGAGCAAACAAAGCGATAACGAGCCACATGCAGAATCTCTGGGACATGTACAAGGGGTCTGCAAGAATAAATCTCATTGTCTGCGGCTCCGTTCAATCTATGATGGTCAAAATATTTCAAAATTATAAAGAACCGTTATTCGGCAGGGCCACATCCATATTCAGCATCGATCCCTTCGAACCGAGCGTCGTGAAAACGATACTCAGAGATCATAACCCGAACTATAGACCGGACGATCTGTTATTCCTCTATACGGTGACCGGCGGTGTCCCGAAGTATATCGAACTGCTGATGGACACGAAGGCAACGACCTTCGATAAGATGCTGGACCGCATATGCTCTCCCCTTTCCCTGTTCCTGTCTGAAGGAAAGGACCTTTTGATATCGGAGTTCGGAAAAGACTACGGAACATATTTCTCGATCCTAAAACTGATCTCGAAAGGAAAGACGGCGCTGAATGAGATCAACACATCCATAGGAATGGATTGCAGCCCGTATCTGGATAAACTGGATCGGGAATACAATATCGTAAAACGCACCCGGCCGATATTCTCCAAAGAGAACAGCAGGGACGTCAGATGGAAAATAACCGATAACTATCTGAGATTTTATTTCAGGCTGATCGACAGTAATCAACCTTTGATAGAGATGGGATACTACGACCTATTGAAAAGGAAGATCATAGATGATTATCCGCAATACAGCGGCCTTGTGCTTGAGGATTACTTCAGAAAGAAGATCATCGAAGAGACGAAACTCACAAAAATGGGGTCTCACTGGGATAAGAAAGGTGAGAACGAGATCGATATCATCGCTTTGAACGACCTCGGTATGAAAGCAACTGTCGCTGAGGTGAAACGCGACCCGAAGAAGGCTGATCTCAAACAGCTCAGGGAAAGGGCCGAGGCCCTTCCCGAACTGAGAGGGTTCGAGACGGAGTATCGTTTGCTCTCGCTGAAAGATATGTGATCCGCGTTCGCCCGGCCCGGCGGATCTGAACTAATGTATATTAGACTAACGGCCATTAGTTTAACGACGGATTGAAGTGAATGCGTGCGCATTCGCTCATGAATGTTATAAAAAGATACGGATGACGTTCGATGCTGCCTTTAGTGCATGGTATCGAAAAATGGACTCATTCATCTATGGGTCTCTTCGCGACACGGATACTACGTAACCCATCTTCAGGAGTTTTCGTTTCTCCACATATTCATGTAAGGCCTGTGTGATGTACTCCGAGGCGTTCCTATGCTCTTGGGCATCCTTTATGTCCTTCATCATATAATCCACAAGGCCCGATGGCAATTTAAAATTCTTATGAACCGATGGATCACGTTCTTCCATGAATGTTAATGGAAATACCTGAGTAATAATCTATAGAATACGTGAGTACTACTGAGGTAATATACAAATAACCATCCGCCATTTGGTCTATCATATCTGACTAAAGCACGTAGTGACGAGACGACAGCAAATATCATCGATTACATACGAGCACAGGAGAGATTTAATGAAAAACACACAGAAATACACCTCAGGATTACTAGCAATCCTCTTCATCGTATCCGGGACATTGGTGTTTGCCGTCCAGAGCGAGGGAGCAAGTGGCGCAAAAAATTCGTATTACTCAGGCACTGTGAATGACATATTTAACATGCCTTCGGAAATGGGGATCGGGTCCTTGAAATTGCCGGGAACAACGACCCCGAACAACAGCATATCGTGGAACGTCAAAGAGGCGGGCGGCACCGGCGCGTCGATCAGTGACAATATATTGACAACGACAGG
>JAIRTZ010000014.1 GCA_031254685.1 Methanomassiliicoccaceae archaeon | reverse complement strand
GTTGCAAGGGCCAGTGCTACCATACTCTTTTTCATGTGATCTACCCTCCAAATTGGTTTATGTTTCAATGGAAGTGCGACGCGGTCCCGATGGCCGACGTGTTGCCGCGCGGCCGGGGATCCGTCTTTTGTCGGGGTGACAGTGCCCTCGGCATTATCGCCCGGACAAACCCCCAATCTCCCATTGAATCTGCCGACTTTTCGATGAATATTTAAGACTATTGCCGACTTACAAAAAGGAAGTGGCACTTTCTTGTCCGTTTTTGCAATATTTTTGGGAAAGATACTATTTATGCATCACCGTTAATGATATATATTTGATACCGCAGAACATCTCCGCTATTCCGGGGATGATAAATGAAAAAAATATTTGATACCGGGATGGATGTACCGCTCGGTCACCAATATACGCGCGCGCTTTCTTAATTAAATATATAAATAAGACAAACAAAGAGAAAAGATATATTGTATCTGCAGGAAGGTCTTGACAGGATTGGGATACAGGATGCAACGTACATCCTGCCGTTACCGCATGCGTTGCGGAAGGGCGGGACAGATGCGTGCCATGGTCCAGCGGATCGCCCGGATGCTTGCTGGTCGTAACATACAACCATGCCTGCGTTATAAAGCGGTCAGGGTCGGCCGCTAATGTCCGCATCCGGATCGACACGATCCGACATGACCGTCCGCGGCACTGTCAATTTCTTTTTGTTCTCGACCGCCTGACCCTCTCCGATTCGAACAGGTCGAACAGAAGGACGCCCGCGAACGCACCGATCGCAACATGCGCGATCCATAAGGAATCATAGTAGTCCGTAAGTATGGTGTGGATGAATATCCAAAAAAGGATGGAAAGGACCAACGGGATGCAATAGAGGGCGATCCTTATCTTCCTCATGCTCCGGAACGCCTCCGTTCTGCAGTCCCAATATCTTTTTCCGCAATAGAATATCAGAACGGACATGAGAACCATCCAGACTGCAAAGCTCAGCAAAAAGTAGAAAGTGTCCGTATCCATGAGGTCCTCTGTCAAAGGCGTATCTCGAGGACCCTCAGGATCTCGAAGAACAGCTTCTTTTCTCCGAGCACCGTCACATCATATCCGGTGAGCACCTCGTCAAGCCGCCGCTGGTCCATTAACGAGGAAACGACGATCACAAATCTTCCTCTCGGGTAGAGGTGGTCCATCGCCTCGCTCAGGAACTTCGGCAGCGGTCCGATGCCGTCGTCCCCTCCGGACCATGCCTTTTCCAACATGCCCTCGTCCTTCACGGGAAGGTACGGAAGGTTGAAGACGATCGTATCGTAATGCGAATCGATGTCCTTGTACAGGTCGGAAAGACGGATGTCCATGTACGCGCCGTTCGCCGCCGCGTTCTTCCTGGTGAGCGCAACAGCGGACGGGTTGATGTCGACGGCCGTCACGGAAGCGCCGTTCTTTGCACAATGTATGGCAACGACCCCGCTCCCGCAGCCTATCTCAAGCACGCGCTCGCCGTCGCCGACATTGAGCGATTCGATGAGAAGTATGCTGTCATCGCCCGGTGAGTAGACGTCATCGCGCTCCTCTATCCGGATCTTCGGGTCGTATCGCATATCCACACGATAACAATCCACGGCTTAAATATTTGCAGAACTATCCCCGCGTCATGGAAACGGTGTCGTTGATCGCGGCCTTGATGATCGCGGCCGCGTTCGCAGTGCTGGCATTGCGGAAGCACAGCCCGACGATGGTGCTCGTGGCATCCAATGTCATTGTTTATGCGATCGGCATCTTCGGCGGGGAGCACACGGTGATAGCCGAACTCGGGTTCAAGTCCGATCTGTCGTATATTGCGCAGGAGCCGTGGACGATAATAACGTCAATGTTCGTGCATGCGGACCTCCTGCACCTGATGTTCAACATGCTGTTCCTGCTGATCATCGGCATGCAGCTTGAATCGCGCGTCGGCAGATGGCGCTTCCTTGCGATATACGTGATCGGGGGGATCGCGGGCACATTCTTCTTCTCTGCCGTGGAGACGGTGTCGAACTTCATGCCCGTCATACTGATAGGCGCGTCCGGCGCGATATCGGCGTTATTCGGTGCGATGCTTGTGCTGTATCCCGAGGAACGGATGCTGCTGCCCGTAGGCATAATACTGACGAACCGTTTCACTGTACGTACAGCTGCGCTGGTATGGTTCGCGATGCAGCTCATCCTCATGATGCTCGACAGCTCGCCGATCGCATACTTGGCGCACATCGGAGGCTTCCTGGCGGGCGCGGGGATCGCCTGGGCGATCAGGCCGAAGCAGATGCCGGACCGCGGACCGCGGAAGGCGCCCGATATATCGCCGCTGAAAAGACTTTGCACAACAGTGTCGCTGAAAGAGATGTACGGATACGCAGAAACGGCGAGGGACGATGAGACGAGAACGATATGGACGGAAAGGATACTCAGGGACGTGGTGTGCCCGGTATGCGGCTCGCCGATAAGGAAAAAAGGCGGCGGCTTCGAATGTACGGACGGTCATAGGATATGAACACGCTTGATGTGCTTGCGATCGGCAGACTGATACGGGACGGAGATACGATAATCGAAGCGCATTCCACATCCACGCTGATACGCGCCGGTAACGTGAACGTCGTTGTCGACACGGGCAGCGAGGAGATGCTCGCCGCGATAAAGACGTCATTCAGACAGATCGGCGTATTGCCGAAGGATGTCGGCATTGTCGTACTGACGCACATGCACGACGACCACTGCGCTAATAACGATCTTTTCAAAAAAGCGAGATTCTACGTCCGTAAGGAGGAATGCCCCGACGGAAAGAACTTCGTTCCCGTGTCGGAGGACATCGAGATCGCTCCGGGCGTGAGATTACTGCACACGCCGGGCCACACGGAAGGGTCTATGAGCGTGATCGTTGAATCGGAAAGAACATACGTCATCGCCGGCGACGCGATACCGCTGGAGGACAATTACAGACGCATGGTCCCTCCGCGATTGAACTATGATGCGGAACTGGCTATGGAAAGTATTAAGTGCATTACATCCTACGCTGATGTAATAGTTCCGGGACACGGCCCTCCGTTCCCGAAGATCAAGGGGAAGATGAGATGAGCGAGGTTCCAGGCGAGATATACTTTGAATGCCCGGACTGTGATGATGTCACGATACACGATGTGCTGAAAGGGAAAATGGGAAAAAGTTCTCTGGACGCGACGATAAAGTGTCAGGACTGCGGACTCGTGAGGACGACGACGGTACGATTCCCGAAAAAGGTCGAGGTAAAAATGATAATCAGCGACGGTCCGTACTCGTTAACGACGAAGCTGGCGCTGGAGGACGACGACCTTCTGAAGATCGGTGACGAGTTCCACGCAGACGACGGCCGCCTAGTAAGGATATCGGGATTGGAGATGGCGCGCGGAAGGCGCGTGAAGTCGGCGCGCGCGACCGAGATAACAACGGTATGGGCGATAAACTTCGACGTCATTGACGTGAAGGTGTCGATCAACGACGACCGCAGGACATTTTCGAAAACGATACCGTCGTCACCGGACGACGAGTTCACGATAGGCGACATACTGAGTTTCGACGACATGGACTGCCTCGTCCATTCGATAAAGGTCAAGGACCGCATGATGAGAAGGGGCACCGTCGAGGCGAGGGACATCACGAGAGTGTACGGAAAGTTCAGGAGACGGTCGTACGAGGTCCTCGACCTCGACAGCGCCTAACGGAGCCTTTTCGCTGCCGACGGCGCCAGATCGAACTCTCCTTTTTCGATCATGGTCCGCTTTCTCTTAGCGGACCTCTTTATCGCTTTTTCTTTCAGCTCTTCGATGGTCGCTTCGTCCCCGATCTGATCATAATAAAGATATCCGCGCAATATCTGATCTGCCGGTGCCTGTTTTGATATTTCCTTACTGCTCTCGCCTGTAATGAAATGCCAATTTCGATAGAGATGTCCGGCCCAGGACAGAGCTCCCATAGATTCTTGTTCACCGTGCACCAATTTATCACCGAGTTCGTCAACAAGCGCATCCATTATGTACTCCGCATCCATCCACTGCAATTTGTTGAAATCCATGTCAAGCGCCGCGGCACATTTCGATCCCATGAAGGCATCTATGAACTCTATGCTGGCGAACCCTCTCTCTGCGGAAAGTTCAAAGAGGTCTCCTTGGACGTGACACAACAATAACTCTAACATTTCATGCATTCGTTACTCCCTCATTCCAACATATTATCAGGATGGGCCGTCCCGCTTCCGGGATGGCGTTCGATAGAGCCTTTTTGACGGGGACGGTGCCAGATCGAACTCTCCCTTTTCCAATCCTGCCCTCTTCCTTTCAGGTTCGAACCCCTCCGGCACATAGACCTTTCCTTTTGCGCTCAGTTTCAGATCTTCGACGGCCATCTTATTCGAGACTGTGTGGTAGAACGGGTACGCGCGCATCATCCTCTTTGCCGGTGCCTGTTTCGAAATTTCTCTGCTGCTTTCGCCCGTAAGGAAATGCCAATATCTGTAAATGTACCCCGTCCAGAACAGCGCATCGCCGGAATATTGCTTACCGGAGGCCAATTTATCGCCCGCTTCATCAATGAACTCTGCCATCAGGTACGCTTCGCCGAGCCACTGCAATCTGTTGAATTCCATATCAAGGTCCGCGGCACATGTGGACATCATGAACATATCGACGAATTCCAGACTGCCGAATCCTTTCTTCAGCGAGTGTTCAAAGAATCTTCCCTGAAGTTCGCACAACAACATTCTCATTGTTCTGTCCAGACGATCACTCTCCTTTTTTCAATATCTTGTCAAAGTATCTGCCGTTACGCCGATATTTTACGAAAACACTATTCGCCATCTCTACTCCGTAATTTCTGTTCTCTGCGCTCTTATCATAGATGCACAGCCGCTCAAGTTCGGAAAATCTCCTCTCCTCCAGGATCCTTATCTGCCGGCAGGCCTTCTCGGTCAATGCGACATATTGTTCTCCGAGCGGCATTACGGATAAACATTCGATCATTCCTTCTTCAGACATCGATCCCTCAAAAAATCTCTCCAAAGCCGCGAATAGTTTATCATCGGCTATTTTACCGACAGCGACGTCATAACCGATGAGCATTTTGCTATATTTTTCATATAGAGGGGATCCAACATATTCTTCCATTTCACCGCGTGAATATGCGACAAGCAAGGCCCAGTCGATCCCGACGGGAATGTACAGGACATTCAACCCTTTCAAATCGAACTCAACCGTATATACCACTGCGTTCTCCGCGATATTTTTTTTCGAGCCGAAGATAAGGGTCAGAGGCTGTGACGCTTGTACTCCCATGTAAAAACCCATTCCGAAATCGCACTCTCTGCGGCTTTTTGGACCGATCGGTCCCGCGATCCCGATTCGGGATGCATGGTAAAGGATCATTTTGTTATTTTCCGGTTTGTGTTCAGGCATGTCCGATATGATAAGATCGAAAAACTCCACATCGTGTTCTTCCGCAACATCATATATCTTGATCTGAGCGATCTTGTTCGGTATTGACGCACCGCTTTCCCACCGGGTGACGGTCAATCTGGTGACGCCTACCTCGTCTGCAAACTTTTCTTGGCTTAAGCCCGCAGAGGTTCTGATGTGACGGACAATCTTGCTTAATTCCATATCATGGACAGATAAGATTTATCGTATAAATACGTATCAGATGATACATAAAATCAGACATTTTCCTTAACACCGAGGATTATCTCCAAGATGTCCGATATGTTGT
>JAIRTZ010000003.1 GCA_031254685.1 Methanomassiliicoccaceae archaeon | reverse complement strand
GCCGAGATGCATCACATGCGAAAAACGAAGCACCGAGAGATACTTCTCGACGGTGACGCTTCCGGGCCTGCATATCTTCCCGAGGTCGTTGCGTCCGAGGTCCACCAGCATATTGTGCTCAGCAAGCTCCTTCTGATCTGTGATGAGACTTTGTTCCAGCGCGATGTCCTCGTCATGCGTTCTTCCCCTTCCTCTTGTGCCCGCCAGGGGGAATGTGAATACCTTTCCGTCCTGCAGCTTCACAAGCGTCTCGGGCGACGCCCCCACGATCTCGATGTCGTGGCCGCCCATGTAGAACATGTACGGCGACGGGTTCGTGGTCCTCAGGGCGCGGTATGTCTCAAGCAAGCTCCCGTCAAACTTAGCCTCCAGACGATTGGAGAGCACAACCTGGAAAATATCGCCGTTCCTTATGTGCTCCTTCGCTTTGCCGACCATTCCGCAGAACTCGTCCTTGGTGAACAGCGCCTTGAACTTCGATCCGAGCTTCACAGGCTCTTCCGGAACGGGGATACCGTACGAGATAAGGTTCTTCAGGCGTTCAAGTTCCTCAACGCCTCTCTTGTATTCCTCTTTGATATTGTCCGCCCTCACGTTCACGATGAGTATTATCTTCTGTCTGTGGTGATCGAATGCGATGACTTTATCGAAAAGCATAAGGTCGACGTCATTGAACCCTTCGCTGTCATCCGCGTCGAGGTCCAGCGCGGGCTCGCTGTACTTCACGTAATCGTATGAAAAATAACCTACGAGCCCTCCGGCGAACGGCGGCAGGTAGTCGAGCCTCGGAGACTTGTGGCCGTCCAGTATGTTCTGGATATATCGGTTGGGCTCCATCGTCGCGTATGTCTCCGCCGAACCGGACGTTATCGTCATCACCCCGTTCACGCACGTGACCTCCATCGTAGGTTCGAAACCAAGGAACGTGTAACGTCCCCATCCTTTGCTGTCCTCGGCGCTCTCCAGCATGAAGCAGTGGTCGCTGTTGTTCTTCAGTATCTTAAGCAGCTCGATGGGCGTGACTATGTCGGCGTACATCTCGGTGCTTATCGGTATCACCTGATATTGCCGTGTTCCGGCAATATCCTCCGCTTCTTCTAACGTTGGTCTGAACATAGGACTCAAACGTCACGATTCGAAGATAGTATATTAACATTATGTACATTGATGTATAATAATATACATTGATGAACTAAAAGTTATTTGAATTAGATCTTTTGTAATTGTATTGCTGCAAAGTATGAAGCATGGACAGGATGCGGCCCGTATCCGTTGCGGCCGTCCTCCGCTGTTATGCTTTATATCGTCGCCGTACCATTCGCATACCGTGAAGAATGATAAGGAGAGCTTAATGAATTTCCTGCTGGACATAGACTGTCTCGATTCCATCAGGTCTTACGCGGATAAGATCAATGTATTCTCGGTACTCAGGATGGAGCACAACGAGATACGCCACAGCAACATGCTCGCGTGGCTTCTCGATCCGAGCGAGAAGCACGGTCTGGGCTCAGACTTCCTCAGGCATTTCCTGAACGATGTCATCTCCAACAACAAAGAGGTCCTCAATTCCGGCAATATCGATCTCGCATCCCTGCTGCTGAAGAACATAGATGATTTTACGGTCTTTCGGGAAAAGTTCCGCATTGATATACTGTTAGTTTCCGCGAACGCGAAACAGCTGATAGCGATAGAGAACAAGGTCGGCGCAAGACAGAGCGACGACCAGCTGATAACGTACAGGGAAAGACTGAACGACGAGTACGCCGGATACGAGAAGCTGCTGCTGTTCCTGACGCCGACGAAAGAGGAGCCCGAGGATGAGGAATGGATAAAGGTCACGTACCGTTCCGTCCTGTACGCGTGCGAACACGCTGCCGACCGCAAGGATATAAAGAGCGAGACGCGTATGCTGCTGTCGAATTATATCGAAATACTGAAAAGGTATATCATGAACGAGAACGAGGAGATAGAAAGGCTCTGCCGGGAGATATACAGGAAGCACCGGTCCGCGCTGGACCTGATATACGAGTACAGGCCGGACAATTCGCTGATCGTATTCGAACGGGTCTGCGACATGCTTGCAAAGAGGGCGGAGGAGAAGAAGGACATAATTTTCGATCCGAAGGATTCGGTCAAATCATATATACGATTTACGACGAAGGACCTTGAGGCTTTGATACCGCGTTACGAACCGATCAAAAGCAACGGATGGGGGGACGGGATACTGATCAAATACGAAGTGGTCAACACACCGGACACGCTGTACTTCCAGGCGCAGATGACGACGCAGACCGATGATGCCGAAGAGATAAGGCAGAAGGTGTCGAAGATAGTGCAGGACCACAAGAAGGAGTTCGGGTTCACAAGGTTCAGGCCGGGGAAATGGACGGCGGTCTATCTGCGGGGGCTTCTTGACAAAAAGGATATCGAGGATGATCCCGAGAGGTTCATCGAACAGCTCGGGAAGAAGATCGAACGCCTGCTGGACCATGATATAAAGAAATTCGAATCGATACTGACCGAGAACTGGGATAAGGTATGAATACCGTTCACGGACGCACGTGCGTGCGTCCGGACCACAACGATAGGACGGACGGGTGTTAAAAAAAATGATGGACAGTGAGCCGATGCATCGCTTCGTTACGAGGGAGGAATGGAGGCAGTGGCTGCATGAGAATCATAACAAGGAAAAAGGCATATGGTTCGTATTCCCGCTGAAGGCGTCGGGAGAGAGGACGGTGT
>JAIRTZ010000085.1 GCA_031254685.1 Methanomassiliicoccaceae archaeon | reverse complement strand
TATCGCAACCGACAGCACAAGATCGTGCGTGGCATAATAAGATGCGGTGAAGGCGACGAAACTCACGACGCCCTCGAGCATCATGCATTTCCCGACAAAATCCAGTCTTTCGTGTATCTGCAGCGTTGCGGTGTACAGATACGCATAGTGCAGCAGATTGCGGTATACCATGTACAATACTATGACCAGATTCTGCTCCAATGTGTAATTGGAGAACAAGACCACGAAAAGACAGAGAACGAAACTTAACGCAATGGTCACCGATCTTGTCGCCCTGTATTCATTCTCGGTGTATCTGACATACTGATCGGATATCTGCTGCTGATGAAGCGAGAACGTGGCAAATATATTCAGTACGGAACAGATCGATAACGCCACGGCGAAGACCCCGGCTTCCGAGAACTCGGTGATCTTCGGTATGATCATCATTATCATCCACTGGCAGAACAATGTGACAATGCTTCCCGCCGTGTTGTATGTTATCTGTTTCGAAGTGCTCATGATGATCTCTGCCGATGCGCATTACGGTGTGCGCACGGCTCCATATATCCGAATGGTAGATAAACAGTTTTCATATAGGATGTTATATACCTTCATTCGATTAAGCAAATGACAGGGGGGGCCAAGTGGTCGGAAGGATAAGTCTGTTGGATTGCACGCTCAGGGATGGCGGTTACGTCAATGATTGGAGCTTCGGCAACGGCACGATGACGTGCGTGTTCGACAGGCTGAACGAGAGCGGCGTCGAGATAATAGAAATCGGATTTTTGGACCACAGGCAGCCGTTCAGCATCGACAGGACAATACAGCCGAACACCGAGGGAATGTCAGCGGCATTCTCCAAGATATCCGACAAGAGGGCCATGGTCGTGGCGATGATAGACTACGGCACATGCGACATATGCAACATCCAACCGAAGGCGAAGACATTCATCGACGGAATAAGGGTGATCTTCAAGAAGGAGAACATGCACAAGGCGATTGCATACGGGAAGGAGATAATGGACAAGGGATACACGCTGTTCCTGCAGATGGTGTCCATAACGTCATATGAGGACAAGGACGTTATCGAATTCTCCGAAGCGGTGAACAAGATAAGACCGTTCGCCATATCACTCGTCGATACCTACGGATTGATGCACAAGGATCAGATGTTTCATTACTTCAGGCTGCTGGACAGGCACCTCGACAGAACGATATCCATAGGCTACCATTCGCACAACAACTTCCAGCTGGCGTATGCGAACACGATCGAGATGCTGAAGCTCAAGACGGACCGCGACCTGCTGGTGGACGGCACACTGTACGGGATGGGCAAGAGCGCGGGGAACGCGCCGATAGAGCTTTTGGCGATGCACCTTAACGAGAACTACGGAAAAACGTACGACATAAGCCAGATACTGGAAGCGATAGAGTCGGACATACTGCCGATATACGAGAAGCATTACTGGGGATACGGACTAATGTTCTACATATCGGCGAAGAACGACTGCCATCCGACATACGTTGAACACCTCATAGGCAAAAAGACACTGTCAATAAAGGCGGTCAACGAGATACTCGGCGGTATAACGCCGGAACTGAAGCTCAAATACAACAAGCAGCACATCGAAGAGTTGTACATGGAGTATATTTTGGACAACGCGGACGATTCGGGGAACATCGAATCGCTGGCAAAGGAGCTCCGCGGGAAGAGACTGCTGCTCATAGGGCCGGGCACATCCGTTTCAAAGGAGAAGGAGATCATATGCGGGCACATCAGGGATACGGCGCCGACCGTGATCGCGGTGAATTTCATACCGGACATCAAGACGGACTACTTGTTCGTCAGCAACCGCAAGAGGTACAGCCGCATGGTGCCGCACATCGATCGGGACATCAGGGTAATAGCCACGTCCAATATCACATCCGCCGGAAAAAAGTTTGACTATACGGCGGATTACGGTAAACTGATCTCCGAGAAGGATGAAATTTGGGATAATGCACTGGTCATACTCCTGAATCTCCTTAAGAAGGTCGGCGTACGGTCGGTCTCGCTGGCGGGATTCGACGGGTTCACGGAGAAGGCGGAGACGAATTACGTGGACAAAAGCCTGGACCTGTCCAAGAACTTCGATTATCTGTCGGCGGTCAACACGCTCCTGAAGAAGAAGCTGAGGAAATACCGCGGCGACATGGAGATAACGTTCCTTACGAGATCGGTATACGAGGACCGCCCATGAGGTACGACGCGGTGATATTCGATCTCGACGGCACGCTTATAGATTCCAGCGAGGGGATCGCGAACGCGGCCGAGGAGGCGATGCGCGTACTCAATTATCCGAAGATGCCGCGCGAGGAACTGATATCGTTCATAGGCCCTCCGATCGGTAACGCGGTGATCGCAAGGTACGGTTATGACGGCGAGGAACTGAAAAGGTTCAATTCCGTGTTCCGCGGGCTGTACAAGGACAAATACCTCATGCAGGCCAGCATATACCCCGGGGCGACGGAACTGCTTCGCGACCTTAAACTGTCGGTGTTCGTCGGGATAGCGACCAATAAAAGAGTTGATTACACGACGACGTTATTGGATCGTCTCGGCATATCGCGGCTGTGCGATGACATACAGGCGCTTGACATGGAAGGGAAGCTGAATAAGAAAGACCTCGTGGAGAACAGCATAAGGACGTCGGGCATAAGCGACAGGAAAAGAATAGTTGTCATCGGGGACACAAGGTCGGACGAGTCCGCGGCGAAGGAATGCGGGGCAGATTTCATCGGTGTGACGTACGGGTTCGGGCTCAGGAACAAGGCGGACATAACACACGGGCGTGCGGCCGACAGCATTCAATCCTTGCGCGGCATCCTGTTCAGCTGATCGCGAACGAACGATACGGTGCGGGCGATGCCTTCCTTAAAACTGTATTTCGGAATGAATCCCGTATCCCTTGTGAGATCCGCAATATCGGCGCAGAGGAACATCTGCTGATGCGGATAATAATCTTTGACGCCGAATCTCAGTTCAATCTTAGGGTCTATCGAATCCCTAACGTCGGTGACGTAATCCCTCAGCGGCCTGCACTCGCCGCTCCCTATCGGATAAGTTCTCCCGTCGGTCCCGCGCACGCCCATCGCCAGCAGGGCGCGGGCGACGTCCCCCGTATAGACGTAGTCCCATGTCTGTTCGCATTTCGTGAGTTCCGGAGAGCTCCCGGAGAGCAGGGTGCGTATGAGGTACATTATCAGCGTGTAATCGCGGTCATATTCGCCGTAAGAACTGAAGATACGGGCCCAGCAGCACCGCATACCCAATTGTTTGCACAATATGGCGGCCATCTTCCCGGCCGAGTATTTCGCGATGCCGTAGCCGCTCGTCGGGTTCGTCGGCGTATCCTTGCCGGCCTTTCCGTCAAGTATCCCGTATTCCGCCTGAGAGCCCACGCCCACGAACGCGGACGCGCTCCAGCTTTTCGCAAGTCTCACGGCGTCCAGCGTATACTCGAGATTCTTCAGCTGCACTTCCATGTCATCCCTTCCGCCCGCGGCCGTCTTGTTCCACGCGAGGTGGAAGAAAATGTCGCATGCGTCGGCGCCCGAGAGGCTACCGTAATCGGAAATGTCGCTTTCCCGGAGGCTCATCCTTTTCGATACGGGGAGGTCCGCGATCCCGGATGACCCCGGTCTGACTATCGCGACGACCTCGTGCCCCTCATTCAGCGCAAGCTTTGCCAACGCTATGCCGGTCATGCTGGTGGCGCCGGTAATAGCGATCCTCATGATATCATTCGTCCATGAGGTCGATGTACATGTTCTTCTTCAGCTCGTCGCGGTCAAGGAACGGATAAAGATCTTCCAGCGGAGGCGAGAAGAGCTTTCCGCCCGGGAGTATCTTCGTGGCCGATTTCGGCTCGAATATCTGATCCGTTGTGACGAAGACCTCGCATATGTAATACCCGTCGTTGGACAGGATGCCGTCGAGCTTGGACATATCCTTGTTGCTCCTGAGAGAGAAGTACGGGATTCCGTAAGCGCGCGCAAGCTTGGAGAAGTCCGGGAAACCGAGGTCCTTGCTCTGCGGCCCTATGCCGTGAAAATTGGAGTTGAACAGGTTCGTCTGCGTCTGCCGCATCGAATGGTAACCGTTGTTGTTTATCAGGAACAGTTTTATCGGAAGCTTATTCGTTATCATCGTCTGAAGCTCCTGCAGATTCATCTGTATGCTCCCGTCCCCGGTGATGCACACCGTATCCTTAAGACCGGATGCCACGCACGCGCCTATCGCCGCCGGAAGGTCGTATCCCATGCTGGCGATCGCGGAGTTCACAATGAACCGCTGCCCCTTCTTTATCACGAATGCGTGGCTCCCGACGGCGCACGCCGTCCCGTTGCCGACCACCGTGATCGCTCCCTCGGGGAGCCTTTCGCTCAGTTCTTTCATGAAACAATACGGATTCGCAAGACCTTTCGGAGAGCAATGCCTTTCTTCCACAACGGGATATTTTTTCTTCCACACCTGACATTGTTCGATCCATTTCTTACCGGCGAAGACCTTGCCATTGATGCGCTTGTCCAATTCGTTCAGCAGCACCTTGGCGTCAACGTGCAGCGGCATATCCACGTGCAGGCTGGGCTTCTTCAGTTCGTACTCGTCCACATCCTCCATTATCACGAACGCCTCCCTTGCCCACGAGGCCCAGTTGAACCCGACCTGCCTGAAACTGAGCCTGCTGCCTATCGACAGGACAAGGTCGCTGTTCTGGACCGCGAAGTTCCCTCCGCGGTCCCCGAGGGTACCTCCGCGCCCGGCGTACAGCGGGTCGTCGTCCGGCATCAGGTCGATGCCGTTCCAAGTGGTGACGACGGGCACGTTTAGTTTCCTGATGACCTTCAGGAACAGGTCGTACGCTCCGGACAATCTTATCCCGTTGCCCGCATAGAGCA
>JAIRTZ010000113.1 GCA_031254685.1 Methanomassiliicoccaceae archaeon | reverse complement strand
TGTCAGAATCGATGAACGCTACGACGCCGGCATTATCGGACACTTTGTTATCCTTGTCCTTGTAGGTCATCGTGATCTCCAGCGAGCCCATGTTCGCGGGCACGGGCGCCGGCACGCTGACCGTCTTTGATGCAGGGACGGGGAAGTATCTTACGCCGTCCTCGTTCTTCACGGACACTGTGTACGACGTCACGTCAGGATAGTCGCCCGTTGGCACGTAGACCTCCTCTGTCGTTCCTGCCGCCACGGCGAATGCCATGAATGTGCCTCTCGGCGTGTACGCACCGTTCATCACCGTTATCTCGTCACCGGCGGCAACGCCGGTGATCGTCAGCTTCTCGGCCTCGATCAATATGACCGAAACTCTGGATGTGGTTCCGAGGCGCGCCGTGAACGAGGTGGTCGATGCCGTTGACGATGATGTCACGAGGACCCACGTTTTACCGTCGTATTCGTTGTCCCTCAGCTGCACAGTGTACGAACCGGGCGCGACGGACATCTTCGCGACGCCGTTCTCGTCGGTCTTTGCGGACGCCACTTCCGTGCCGTCCGCCGTCAGGCATATGACCACTTCCGCATCTTCCATCACCGCTCCGAAGCGGTCCTTCACGGTGACCTCCGCGGCCACCTCCTTTATGTCGATGTCGCCGACGTTCATCACGCCGGGATATAACGTGAATGTTCCCGTGTATACCGATGCGCCGTTCAGTGTCATCGTGACCGCGTACGTGTCCGGTACGACGTCCTTTGAGAACTCTCCGGTCATTGCGGCCGAACTGAACGAGTATGTCCTTTCCGACACCTTCCCTTCCATCTCTATCTGGACCTCTTCGTAGACCGGGTCCGTTCCCGCTACCAGCGTACCCTCGAGCTCGGCCCAGGGTATGTTTATGTTCAGGTCGTCCTCAACATCGGCGATGATGTTGGCCACGTCGTCCGAGAAGACCTCCATTGAGTACACGGTACCGCTGTAAACGCCGATCCTGCATGACAGCGGATCGATCCCTGACGGTACCATCAGACCGTACCTGCCCTCATCGTTCGTCACGGTCTTGCTTATTACTTCGCCGTCCGTGCCGAACAGCGCGACGGTCATCCCTTTGATGCCGGCCGGTTCCGGGGACATGTCCGTCACGGTGCCGCCGACCTTGACCGCATCCTTATCGTATCTGAGGAACGCCATTCCGCCGAGGTAGTTGATCGTTCCTCCCTCCGTCTCCTGCAGCTCCTGCGCCTTGAGGCCGTTCATTACTTCCCAGTCCTCGTACGGCGCTTCCTTGGAGGGCGAGTACATGACCCACCATTCCTTCTCCAGATCAACGGTGAAACTGCCTAGACCGAATCCCGGGTACGCTTTCAGCGTCCCGTCGCTTAACATCAGACCGTTTATCAGCGCGTTCTGTGAAAGGCTCGGGTCGTTGGTCATCGCCCTGTACTCGTCCAGGGACATCCCCACGAGCGCCTTCCATATCATCGTCTCGTACATCGCGTCCTTGTACGTGAAATAGTAACCGGTCCACGGTACGCCCGCTGTGTAATACTTCGTCGGGGCGCCGTTCCTGTCGAGATGGTAATCATTCAGGAACGCTATCGTGCTGAATAGATTGTTATCGCCGTAGTATATCGGCAGCATCGTTCCGGTGACGCCGATGTATCCGATCTCGTTCTTTGCGAGTGCGATCGCTTTGTTGTACATCTCCGCTATCTCGCCGTCGGTGAGCGCGCCGGTCAGATAGTTGGTCGCCACGAGATACATTGCGTTCTCAGAGGAGATGTTGAAGTCCGTCGGACCGAATACCTGCGGGCGCATCTTCACGAAATCGATGTTCGATGATGTCTTCACGGGATCGGAATCCGGTATCGTGACCTTGCCGTTGCATATTATCTGCTTCAGCTCCTTGGCCACCGCCGCATTCGGGCTCACATTGTCGATCATCGCCGGATCTCCGTTCATCAGCCTGACGGCCATCGCTATGATCGCTTCCGTCGCATTTCCCGTTAAAACGTTCGAGGCTGTCGCGACACCGTTGCCGAAATGATCGGCCACCACGTTGAAATTGCCTCTGGCGACCGCTTCCGCCCCGTAATCGAGCCAGGTCACGAGCGCCGTCTTATCTTTGACTCCGGCATAATAGTCCCATGCCGTTCCCAGCGACCAGTCGCTGTCCTTTATGTAGAAATTCGTTGCGCCGAGATAGTTGATCGATGACGAACCGCCGGCGAACCCTCCGAGCGTGTTCTCTATCTGCGCATCGATATCCGCTTTCTTGTTGCCCGGGATGCTGGCATCGACCGCATACAGCACATTGGGCATGATCAGGATGAAGACCATTGCAAGTACCGTCAGGAACGGTATCGGCTTGATCATCTTTCTCCAGAAGGTCTTAACGTTCGTTCCCTTGAACGTCTCCGCGTATCCCTTTATGTTGGCGAAGCGCAGCATCCATACTATAACCACGCCCGTCCCTATTGCGTACATCGGCGCCGCAAGGTACGCGAGGTCCATTGTTTTCCAGCTGGCGAAGAGCAGCGCGACGAACCACATCGTTATGAACATGTGCGACGGGGAGTCCGCCTTCTTCTTCAGCCTCATCAGAAGATACGTTCCGACGATGAACGAGAACCACATCGTCACCACACCGGCGTAGACCGCCTGCGCCGATAACGTGACGCGGGAATTCGCGCCGAGCAGCGCGCCGAACTTCCCTTCCGCGTACGGATGTACGATGGACGTCATCGCGGAATGCAGTTCCGGCATGAAGAGGGACGCTGCGAAGATCGCAAATATCCCTATGGCGGCGCACACCGGGAACGATATCACCCAAATGCGGTGTATCGAGATTATGAACGAGATGACGATCATCAGCGCCGCGAGGCACAGCGGCCCCAGGGAGACCATCGTCATTCCGGCGAGAACGCCGTAGTAAAGCGAGCTTATGAGCAACGCGAACAGCATCACCGAAGCGTAGATCGATACGGTGCCTATCGCGCTCAGTCCCCTCAGGCGATCGAAGACCGCCTGGGCGACCATTATGAACGAAAGTATCATTATCACCGCGCCGAAGCCGATCCATGACAGCGTCATCGCCGTCAGTGAGAGCGCGGCGAACAATAGGTTCCTGAATATTGCCTTGTTTTTGAACGGCACGGCCATCCTGCTTCCGAGAGAACCTTCCTCGGACGGTTTGAACGCCTTGAACGCCCTCAGGAGGAACAGCGTGGTCAGAGCGAAGAAGAACACGAAGAACGCGCTTTCGGTACCGTTGGAGAAGACCGTCCTGACTATTGCCAGCGCGGATATCGCAAAGAACGCGGCCGCGATGTACCCCGCCTTGCGGTTGAACATTTCCTTCCCGAGTTTGTATACCGGGATGCAGGTCAGCGCGCCGACGATCGCCGTGGAGTAGACGAGCGAGATGCTTGCTGCCTCTACCGTTGAGAACCCGAACAGTGTGAGCGGGAATGCGAATACCGCAACGGTCCAATCAAACAGCGGCGGGCTGTAGTTCACGCCGCCGAACGGATAATTGAGTGCCGGATCGGTCAGTATGAAATTCCCGTTGAGGATCTGTTCGATCACATGCAGATGATATACGGCGTCCGATCCCCCGGACAGCGCGAACCCGCTGCCCGCGGAGGTACCGTATGCGAAGAACACCCTGAGAACGAACGCTATCAGAAGTATTACGGACAATACGGTCAACGAACGCCAGTTGCTTACGATCCATCCGCCCTTATTCTCGCGGCGGCTCTCCGAAGTTTCTCTCGACTGACGCATCCTACTTTCTCCACTCAATAGAATCATCGGATGATTACGAATAAGGTATAAATACGCTTGTAGGCGCGTATATATACGTATTAATCAAAGGACGGAGCGGATGTCCCTCTCCATATCGGACGCCGCCTTCCTCGGCTCCGGAGAATTGTAAATGGACCGTCCGATTATCACGTAATCCGCGCCTGCGGATATCGCGGACGAGGCGCTCCCGCCCTGTGTCCCGACACCCGGGGAGAGTATCTTCTTCGCGCCGATTATCTTCCTTATGTCGGCTATTCTTTCGGGACGGGTGGCAGGCGCGATGAACCCGTCCACACCGCATTTCATCCCGAGCCTTGCCATCTCCTCCGCGTGCTTCGCAGTGAACGTCACCCCTCCGGGATGGCTCATCTCCGTGACCGCGTATATCTCGGCGCCCTTCGCCGCCTCGACGGCCGCCGTCAGCGAATCCTCGCCGGTGAACGCGTGCACGATGACCGCACCGGCGCCCCTTGCGACGGCGCCCTCCACGATCAGACGTACCGTGTTCGGTATGTCCGCGACCTTAAGATCGCATATGACGTCGGTCATTTTTGATAATTTCGTGATCATCTCCGGGCCGGCCGACAGTATCAGAGGCCAGTTGATCTTGACCGCGTCAATGTGGTCCCTGACCTCTTTAACGACGCTCACCGCCTTCCTGCCGTCCGTTTCGTCGATCGCCAGAATGATCCGTGTTTCCTTTCTCATGCGTATGACCAATCTCAGAAAGGATTATTAAAACATCGTATCGTTATCGGCGGCGATGGCATCGAAAAGATCGGAATGCGGGTCCGCCCGGAACGGAACGTTGGCGAAAGGATGCGAGCATTGCATGAACGGCAGCAAGATGGTATTGTTCGTTTCCGGAAAATGTGCGACCGGATGCTTCTATTGCCCTGTCTCCAACGAGAAGAAGGGAAGGGACGTCATCTATGCGAATGAGAGAATGATCGCCGCCGATGACGAGATAATTTCCGAAGCGGAGTCGATGGACGCCACCGGCACCGGGATCACCGGGGGAGATCCGTTAACTAACATGGAACGCACGCTGCGGATGATACGCATGCTGAAGGAAAAATTCGGAAAGGAGCATCATATCCATCTGTACACATCGTCCGTCGACCTTGACAAAGCGCTTGCGCTTGAGGCCGCGGGCCTTGACGAGATACGTTTCCATCCTCCGATCGGCGTATGGGAGAACATCGGGGCGACGGACCTCGCAAAGATAATATCGATATCAAAAATGGACGTCGGCATCGAGGTCCCCGCGATACCGGACCATGCGGCGGAGCTTGAGAAACTGATCGGGGACGCGATCGCGGCGGGCGTCGGATTCGTTAACGTGAACGAACTGGAATTCTCGGAGAGCAACTGGGACATGATGGACGCGAGACAATACGAACTGAAGGACGAGCTGTCGGCGGCGATACTCGGTTCCGAGAAGCTTGCGAAGCATTTGCTGAAGAGATTCCATACCGCGGACATTCATTTCTGTTCCTCGTCCTTCAAAGATTCCGTACAGCTCAGAAAACGATTGATACGCACGGCGGAGAGGAACGCGAAAGAGTACGACGTGGTGACGGAGGACGGAACGGTCCTGAAAGGGATCATTTATGCGGACGACCTTGAAGCGGCGGCGGAACTCCTGCGCAATGAGTACGATGTGCCCGACGATCTGATGTTCATCGATCCCGTGCGGAAGAGAATGGAGATAGCGTCATGGATCGTCGAGGAGATCGCAACGGAACTCCCGTTCAAATGTTACATCGTTGAAGAATATCCCACCGCGGACAGGCTGGAAGTTGAAAGGGTCCCGCTCTGAACACCTTGCTGAAATAAATGACGGCGGGGCAAAGCCCCGCCTGAGATCGTTTACGGTTTGGGGCGCAGGAAGAAGAAGTACGCCGCAGCGCCGCCGGCTATCGCCACGACCGCGACGACCGCGATTATGATCATCATGCTCCCTCCGCCGTCATCCCCTCCCTTCGCCTCGGCCTCGGATATCGCGCCGTATGATATCGTTATGCTCTTGGACGCCCCGTCCTTATCGGTCACCGTTATCGTTGCCGTTCCCGCCGGGCACGGTGCCGACGGCGTTCCCGATATTACGCCTGTCGCCGGGTTTATCGAAAGGCCCGCCGGAAGTCCCGTCGCGCTGAACGTGTACGGCTTTATGCCGCCGGCAGCGCCCTTCGAGACATCGACGTTCGCTATCGCCTTCCCGGCCGGCGACGCGGGGATGTTGTATACGGGGCTGCTGAAGAAGGCCAGCGGCCCCCCTACCTCGCCGTAGCTTATGAATATGCTCGCGCTTGACCATTCGTCGCTCAGGGTGATCATCGCCGTTCCCGCGGGGTATGATCCCGTCGGGGTGCCCGATATTATGCCGTCCAAACTTATGGTGATGCCGGGCGGAAGGTCCTTCGATGTGAATCTATACGGAGGGGCGCCTCCGGACGCACCGCCGGACACATTTATCGGTGTTATCGCCGTTCCGGTCATCGACTCCGGGATATTGAACGCGGAGCTGTTGGCGAATGCCACGTCCGACGGCATTATGTAAGTGAAGGAAATCGTGATGCTCTTGAACGTCCCTTCGCTGTCGGTCACGGTTATCGTTGCCGTTCCCCCCATGCCCGAGGCCGCCGGAGACCCCGATATTATACCTGTCGCCGGGTTAATTATAATGCCCAAGGGGAGTCCAGCGGCGCTGAACGTGTACGGCGTCTTGCCTCCGTATACCCCTTCCGTCACGTTCACCGATACGATCGGTGCCCCGACCTTCAGGCGTGTGATGTCATAATTTGAGTTGCCGGTGAATCTCAGCAGCGGCTCCTTCGTCGCGCCGTATGATATCGTGAGCGTCTTTGTCTCTGCGACGGGCAGCTTATCGTCCGTCACGAGTACCGTCACGGTACCGGCCAGGTGGCCGAGCGCGGTCGGCGTCCCGGATATTATTCCGTCAGGGCTCAGTTCGAGTCCGGGCGGAAGGGCGCCCGCGGTAATGGTGAACGTGAACGGATAGGATCCGCCGTCCACTCCTTCCGCCAGGTCTGTCTCGGAGTACAGTTCGAGATGCAGGACCAAAAGGCCGCTGAACGACGGGTTCTGCGTGAATGTCAGTTCTCCCTTTTGCGGCTGGAATATGAAGTTCACATCATCCCATGCCGTGAAACCGGTCACGCTGCCTTCGCCCGGGATGAAGTTATCGTAACAGAACAACTTTACCGCGAGGGGGCAGCCGGTAACGTTCAGCGAGGTGAGCATATTGTAGTTGCAGTCCAGATAATCCAGCGAGGTGCATCCGGACAGGTTCAGCTCGGTGAGCCTGTTCACGTGGCAGTACAGTTCCTTCAGATTCGCGAGGCCTGCCACGTTCAGCGATGTGAGCCTGTTCTTCTCGCAATACAATATTTCCAGCGTTGCGCGGCCCGACACGTCCAGCGTGACGATCGCGTTGCCCGAACAGTCCAGTTCCTTCAATTTCGTCAGACCGTTCACGTCCAGCGATGTCATGGAGTTGTTGAAACATTTCAGGCCCTCCAGCGCTGTGCATCCGGACACGTTCAGCGATCCGATCGAGTTGGACCAGCATTCCAGGAACTTCAGCGATGTCTTGTTGGACACGTTCAGCGATGTCAGATAGTTCTTTTCGCAATAAAGTGCCTCCAGCGCGGTGCAGGTCGATACCGCAAGGGAGGTCAGCTGGTTGGAGCTGCAGTCCAGTTCCCTCAGCGCGGCGCAGTTGGAGACGTCCAGGGAGGTGAGCCCGTTGCCGGTGCAGTCCAATGACCACAGCAGGGTGATGCCTGACACGTTCAGAGATGCCAGGCCTTCATTTCCGATACAGGTCAGCTGTCTCAGTTGCGTGAGGCCGGATAACGTCATGTCCCCCGTCAATCCTTCGTTGTCCAGGGTGAGCCCGGTGATGCGCCTGTTCAGGCCGGTGGTCTTGTCCCATACTACGACCGTGTTCCAGCCCGCGGGCACAGAGCTGCCGTCCGCGGGGGCCGGCGCCCATTTGAGGCCGTTGTTCTGGATCACGGCGTTGATGACGGCGACGTCGGTCACGGTGAATATCGGAGCTCCCGTTATTGTCAGCGTGAAAGACCCGGATGTCGCGACCGACAGCTTCAGCGTCATCGCATACGATCCGGTCAGCGCATTGGCGCTGCCGACCAATCTCAGCGTGCCTTCGCCGGCGCCGTTTATCGTCACCTGGCCGAGGACGGATACTCCGTCGGGCAGGCCGTTCACGGTCGCCGTATATGTGCCGGCGGCCATGTACGTCGTCGTCACAGGGAACGTCACCTGATTTGTCGTCTGCGCATTCATAGTACCGTTCTGACCCCCGACAGTGATCGTCGGGAATTTATTGGTGGCAGGGAATGTCACCCTGAACGAATTCGTGCCGAACCATTGGACGATCGTCCCGCCGGTGACCTCGAAGAATTCGTCCTCCACGCCTATGATGGTATAGTATCCCGTTTTCGGCGTGATTGTGATCGTCACAGAGTATGCCGTATCGTAGCCGAACGCTCCGGAGACCAGCGGCGACGACCACGATGAGGCGGTGCCCGTGTACTGTATTGTGTCGATCGGCACGTATGCCGCGCCCGCGA